>DMBA01000039.1 GCA_003446315.1 Ruminococcus sp.
ACAACTGCTGGAACAACATCTGGGTACACTGCTGGGATACCGTCTGGGGCGGCGTGTTTGCAAAGCTCGCACCGGTTACCAACACAGAGCGTGACTGGTATATCTTCCGCTGGAACTGTGAGTTCTGGTCCGGCATCACCCACCTCAATCCGGGTCTGGTCGATACGATCTGGAACAAGGAATTTGAGTGGGATACACAGCCGGAAGATACGGCAGCAACCGACTATCTGAAAAAGACACCGGCAGGCTTCGCCATGCTGAACGAATACGGCTCTGCACGTTATAATACGGCAGGTGAGCTGTGCTGTCTTGTATATGCAAAGGAAGCTGAGAACCATGAGAAGAATCATGATCCGCTGCGTTTTGCAAAATGGGCAGAGGGTCAGATGGAATACATCATGGGCAAGAACCCGATGAACCGTCCGTATATCGTTGGCTGGTCTCCGACAGCCGCATCGCATCCGCACCACAGAGCAGCACACGGCTCGAAGGATCAGAACATGGACAACCCGCCGGATCAGGTGCATATTCTCTGGGGCGCACTCGTCGGCGGCCCGGGCGCTGATGACTGGCACCGTGATATCACAAAGGACTACGTTTATAACGAAGTTGCGGTTGACTACAATGCCGCGATCGTCGGCGCATGCGCAGGTCTGTATCACTTCTTCGGCACAGAAGATATGAAGTCGGAGGAGAACTTCCCGCCTCCGGAATCCAGCTATAAGACACCGGAAGAGATCCGCGAATTCGTTGTCAAGTCTGCGGTTGGTCAGGAAGATCACCGTGCAACACAGGTTCTGATTTCTTTCACCAACGAGACACTGCTTCCGCCTCGTTATCTGAAAGAAGCAAGAGCAAGATACTACTTCAACATCTCCGAGCTGTTCCAGTATGGTCAGACGGTGAAAGACATCAAGGTTGACATTCAGTATGACAAGATGGGCTCGCAGCCGCGCAGTGATTCGAAGATCCAGTATCAGATCGTTCAGTATAACGATGAGGGCGACTGCTATCTGGAATTCCTGTGGGAAGGCTATAAGTATTACGGCGCAATGGATGTACAGTTTGCGCTCGTGGATGAAACACCGAATGCGGATTATGAATTCGTGCTGGATCCGACCAACGACTACAGCCGTGAGGGTCAGGTCACAGAAAAGGGTCTTGGAAAGTCTCTGAACGAGTGCCCGACCGAGTATGATAAGATCACACTCTATGCAGACGGCAAACTGGTTTGGGGTACACCGCCTGAGAACTGCCCGGATCCGGAGTGGCTGGTGAAGGATGATGAACCTACGAATCCGCCTGTACCGACGAAGAAGGTCAGCTATGGTGATGTCAACTGTGACGGCGATGTGGATGTATCGGATGCCGTTCTGCTGGCACGTTTCATCGCTGAGGATTCTGAGGCGACCATTGGAGAACAGGGTCTGCTGAATGCTGACTGCCTTGCAGACAACGACCTGACACCTGATGATATCGTTCTGATTTTGAAGTATGTTGCCAAAATGATTCCGATTACAACGCTTGGCAAAAAGTAAACAATGACAGCGGTGTATCCCAGCGGTACACCGCTGCTCTTTTCTGATGGAGGTAATATGGTTCCGCTTGCAGAAAGACTTCGGCCGCATTGCTTGGATGAACTGGTGGGGCAGCCGCATTTGTTTGCACCGGGAAAACCGATGCGCCGGATCATGGAATCCGGCAAAGTGCCGAATATGATTTTTTACGGCCCGTCCGGTGTCGGGAAAACGACCGTTGCCCGCATGATCGCAGATCAAACGGAGCTGTCTCTGCATAAGCTCAACGGCACAACAGCATCGGTCAGCGACATTCGGGAGATCTTAAAGGAAAGCGGCTCGCTGTTTGGCGCACAGGGTGTGCTGCTGTATCTGGATGAGATCCAGTATCTGAATAAGAAGCAGCAGCAGAGTTTGCTGGAATATATTGAAAACGGCAGCGTGACGCTGATCGCATCAACGACCGAAAACCCATATTTTGCCGTCTTCAATGCGATCATCAGCCGTGCAACGGTATTTGAATTCAAACCGGTGACAAAGGAGCAAATGATCCCGGCGATCCTGCGTGCATATCGTTTTCTGGAGCAGGAGCAGGGCTGCAAGATCTCGTATTCCGATGAAGTGGTATCTGATATCGCGGCAGGCTGCGGCGGAGATGTCCGCAAGGCGGTCAATACGGTTGAGCTTTCGGTACTTGCAGCGGAGCAAACAGCAGAAGGACTGCGGATTGATCCGGAAGCGGCAGCCGCACTGACACAGCGCAGCAATATGCGATATGACAGGGAAGGCGATCAGCATTATGATCTGCTTTCGGCGCTGCACAAATCCATCCGCGGCTCTGATGAAAACGCAGCGGTGCATTATGCGGCGAGATTGATGGAAGCAGGCGACCTGCTGCCGCTGTGCCGTCGGCTGCTCTGTATTGCGTCGGAAGACATCGGTCTTGCTTATCCGATGGCGATTCCGATTGTAAAAGCGGCGGTGGATACGGCATTGCAGCTTGGTATGCCGGAAGCGCGTCTGCCGCTTGCGAATGCGGTGATTTTGCTCGCAACATCGCCGAAATCGAACAGTGCATATCTGGCGATTGATGCGGCATCAGCGGATATCCGTGCGGGGCTGTCAGGTGATTTCCCGCGTGCCCTGCAAAACGTCCATTTCGACGGCGCAGATGCAGCGGTGAAAGGGCAGCATTATCTGTATCCGCATGATTATCCGAATCATTGGGTGCAGCAGCAATATCTGCCGGACACGCTGAAAGACCGTGTGTACTATGAATACGGCGAAAACCGGGCAGAGCAGGCTGCAAAGGATTACTGGAAACGCATCAAAAAAGGGTAGTTGCATAAGTATAACAATTAAATGGCTGTCTGGATCAGATTTTGTATATGTCTACGAAATCGCGTCCGGACAGCTCCTTTGATTGACAGAAAATCCTATATGTGATAAAATAGATGCAGGAAAACTGAATAGGAAGGTTAGGCAATGGCAACACTAAGAGAAACGAAACCCGGC
>DMBA01000070.1 GCA_003446315.1 Ruminococcus sp.
CATCCACGGAATATGAACCATCTTTTTCACATTCCAGCCAGCGCAGTACCGCACCGGTTTGGCGTGCGGCGGTCTGCCACGGGAGCAAATTGCTGTGGTGCTCTGATATTGCGACAAGAATCTCATCGCCGGCACGGAGATTTTTCATGCACCAGCTATAGGCAATGAGATTCAGGCTTTCGGTTGCATTCCGGGTAAAAACGATTTCCCGTTCACTTTTTGCGCCGATGAAATCCCGCACAGCGATTCTGGCGTTTTCGTAGGCATCGGTCGCCTTCACGCTCAGCTCATATAGCCCGCGCAGCGGGTTTGCATTTTCCGCCTGATAATACTGCACTTCCGCATCAATGACCGGCTTCGGCTTTTGCGTTGTAGCAGAATTGTCAAGATAAACAAGCTCCGGATATTGCGCAAACACTGGAAAATCGAGCTTGATTGTATTTTCATTCATCTTGTTGATCCCTTCCGATCATCTGCATGATCCGGTGTTCGGTTTCCTGATCTCCGATCCGCCGCACGATTGCATTCAGCTTGGATTGCGCGATCAGTTCGTATATTTTCGCAGCAGGCAGTCCGCGCGACTGCAAATAAAAGACATGTTCCGCGTCAATCTGCCCGATCGACGCACCGTGCGCACCCTCAACGTCTTCTTCCGCGCAGAGGATCACGGGCACAGTCTGATTGACGATGCCGCTGCCCATGAGCAAAACGTCTTCTTTTTCGGCACCTTTTGCACCGATCGCACCAAGTTGAAAATCAATTGTACCGCGGAACGTTTTCTTTGCCTGATCCCGGAGCACGCCTTTGACATCCGTATCCGAGATGCATTTTCTGCCTTTTTGTACCACATTCAGATTGAGATCAAGCTGCTCACTGTTCGCAAGCAGATAACCGATATTCGACGTAAATTCTGACTTTCTGCCGTTCATTGTGATCTGAATATCGGTCACGGCATTCTCTGTATTTAAATAGATTTGTACGAGTTCAAACCGCGCATCATCGGATAGCTCTGCATGGATTTCATTGACCGGTTTTGCACCGTAAATGAACTGTACGAGCTTGACCTGTGCACCGGCATCTGCATGCACACCTGTATAGACCGTGCAATCCGCATGCATTTGCATAATGACGTTCAAATGTTGGCGATTCTCTGCCTGAATGCAAAATCCGCATACGCCGTTGTTCCGGATTTCAAATCTTGCGGGTTCATCGGATGAACCTGCAATGACATATTGTTTTGCGTGATTCTGCGAAAGAATTGCGAACAATTCACTTTTATTGTCATCTGATTTGTACGTTTCATCAAACGGGAGCGTTGTGAGATTGATCTGTTCCGGAACGCTGCTTTGAACATTTGCATGCGGTTGCTCCATGACATCAATTTCCCGTTCATTGACCTTCAGCCAGCGATAGGTCGGGGCTGTCAGCCGATTCATCGTAATATTTGCCATAAATCCCCCTTAGCCAATGCTGCCGATCATTTCGAGCCGGATCAGATTATTCATTTCCACGGCATATTCCAGCGGCAATTCTTTTGAAACATTGTCTGCAAATCCGCTGACGATCATAGCCTTTGCGGTTTGCTCATCCAGACCTCTGGACATGAGATAAAACACCGTATCATCGCTGATTTTACCGATTTTTGCTTCATGACCGATGTCAGCTTTTTCGGTGCGGATGTCCATGACCGGAATGGTATCGGAGCGAGAGATCCGGTCGAGCATGAGCGATTCGCAGCTCACGGAAGACCTGCTTCCCACGCCTTTTTCGGTAACGGTGACAGCGCTGCGGAACGTATTGATCCCGCCGCTTTTCGAGATGGATTTTGTGTTCATATGAGAGGACGTATCCGGCGCATTGTGCACGATTTTCGCACCGGTATCGAGATTCTGACCGGCACCGGCGAACGTGATGCCGGTAAATTCGGCAGTAGCGCCGCGTCCGTTGAGCACGCTCATCGGATAGAGATAGGAGACATGGGAGCCGAAGCTGCCGGAGACCCATTCGATCCTGCCGCCCTCTGCAACGACCGCACGTTTTGTGTTCAGATTATACATGTTTTTCGACCAGTTTTCGATGGTCGAATAACGCAGTGTCGCATTTTTCCCGACATACAATTCCACGCAGCCTGCATGCAGAGAAGCCTCATAATATTTCGGTGCAGAGCAGCCCTCAATGAAGTGCAGGTAAGCATTTTCCTCAACGATAATGAGGGTATGCTCAAACTGTCCTGCGCCTTTCGCGTTCAGGCGGAAGTAGGATTGCAGCGGGATTTCGAGATGCACGCCGGCAGGCACATACACAAAGGAGCCGCCGGACCAGACCGCGCCGTGCAGGGCAGCGAATTTATGATCGGTCGGCGGGACGAGTTTCATGAAGTGCTTCCGGATCATTTCGGCATATTTGGGGTCATGCATCGCGCTTTCGAGATCGGTATAAACAACGCCGGATTCTGCGACTTCTTTCCGCACATTATGGTAGACCAATTCGGAATCATATTGTGCACCGACACCGGCAAGAGATTCCCGTTCTGCCTGCGGGATGCCGAGGCGTTCGAATGTTTCCTTGACATCATCCGG
>DMBA01000276.1 GCA_003446315.1 Ruminococcus sp.
TCGGCACTCATGTCCGTGACTGCTTCCGCAGAACGCACAAAGGCTGAAAAGTACGGCGAAGATTCTTATGCCGCACGTTTCCTGTCCATGTACGATGATGTTATTGTCAACGGTGTCCAGAACGGCTACCTGTCCGAGTCCAACCCGGTCAGCGGCGGTTTCAACATCCCGTATCACTCCATCGAAGAGCTCATTTGTGAGGCTCCGGACTATGGTCATGAGACCACTTCCGAAGCGATGTCCTACATCGTCTGGATCGCAGCGATGAACGACAAGATCACAAAGGAGTATGCAGGCAAGATCGACGGCGTTTCTGCTACAAAGGATCTCGCTAAGGCATGGAAGACCCTGGAAGCTCTGATTCCGTCTGCAAGCGATCAGGGCGGCTTCTGGTCTCAGAACTCTCTGAGCGCTCAGGTTGCTGAGGAAGACCCGCTGGATGTTAAGACCTATCCGCATGAGGGTACCCAGAGCAACACCGGTTCCAACCCGGCTCACTCCAAGTTCACTTCCGCTTATAAGTCTGAAGGCAGAGAGTATCTGCTGCACTGGCTCGCTGACGTTGATGACTGGTATGGCTTCGGCGGTACCCCTGAGGGCTCGAAGGGTAAGATCACCTTCATCAACACCTTCCAGCGCGGCGACCAGGAATCCTGCTTCGAGACCATCCCGCATCCGTCTATCGAAACCAAGAAGTACGGCGATCCGGAACTCGGCATGAAGTTTGCTTTCCAGACCTCTTGCTCTGAGTCCTGGTCTTACACCAACGCTCCTGACGCAGAAGACCGTGCAATCCAGGCTGTCTATGCTGCAAACCGTTGGGAGGTTGGCGATAATACCGTTACCGAAAAGGCTGCTATGATGGGCGATATGTGCCGTAATGACATGTATGATAAGTACTACAAGAAGATCGGCTGCCAGAACATCAACTCTCCGAGCGCAGGCGAAGAAGGCAAGCACTATCTCATGTCCTGGTACACCGCATGGGGCGGCGACGGCAGCTCCCAGCACTCCTGGGCATGGCAGATCGGCTGCTCTCATGCACATCAGTTCTATCAGAACCCGCTGGCTGCTTACGGTCTGCTTTATGATTCCGGCCTGAGCAAGGGCATGAAGGCTACCGATGCTGCGAAGGACTATACCACTTCGCTCCAGCGTCAGATCGAATTCTATATGTGGCTGCAGTCCGCTGAAGGCCCGTTCGCCGGCGGTGCAACCAACTGCTACAACGGTAAGTATGACACTTATCCGAGCGGCTTGACCACATTCTATGACATGGCATACATCGAGCATCCGGTTTATGCTGACCCGGGTTCCAACCACTGGACCGGTAACCAGTTCTGGGCTACCCAGCGTCTGGCTGAATTGTTCTACCTCGTAAAGCAGGATAATAAGTCTGATGTTAAGCCGGGCGGTCTGGCTCTGGATGCTGCTCTTGAAAAGATCCTCGACAAGTGGGTCAACTACTTCGTCACCAACACCAAATTCGAAGGCGAAGACTTCTCCGTTCCGGCAACCCTGAACTGGACAGGCGCTCCGGATAAGGATTGGGGTGCAAACTCCTCTTACTATGAGAACACCGATCTCCACTGCGAACTCGTGAACTCCGGTAACTCCGACCTTGGTTGTGCAAACTCTCTGGCTGACACCCTCATCTACTACGCAAAGGCAAAGGGCGTTGACGGTTCTGCTGCTTATGAGGAAGGCTCTTCCCTCGAGGAAAAGGCTCTCTACACTGCAAAGCAGCTGATGGATCGCTCCTGGAAGCTTGGCCGTGACGATAAGGGTATGTCCAGAACAGAGCACAACGGTTCTCTCGCACGTTTCTGGGAGCAGGAAGTTTATATTCCGGCTGGCAAGAGCGGCAAGTATCCGCACGGCTATACCGTTCAGAACGGCGCGAAGTTCATTGATCTGCGTCCGATGTACGAGAATGTTGAAGGCTACGAAGAGCTGCACAACGCTTATCTGGCTGATAAGCAGAAAGGCGCTGCAATCGTAGAGTCCACGACCGGTACAAACTGCGATGCATTCACCAATGTTGCAGATGTGGATCTCCACTTCCACAGATTCTGGCATGCAGGTGATGATCTGATGGCAATGGGCGCTATGACTCTGCTCTATCCGGATGTCAAGCCGGAAGAAGTCCCGCCTGTCACTAAGGTTGACTGGGGCAACACCGACTGCTCCGACGGCGACACTCCCCGTGACCGCGTGGATGTTGGCGATGCTGTTCTGCTTGCTCGCTTCCTCGCTGAGGATTCTACGGCTACGATTACTGAACAGGGTCAGAAGAATGCAAACGTCGTTACCGGCGACGGACTGACCAGTGCTGATACCACCAAGATTCTGAAGTATGTCGCATTCATGATCGACTACGAGGAACTGGGTACTGCATCCAAGTAATTCCTGAATATCGAGAGGCACGCTTTCGGGCGTGCCTTTCTTTGCCTGAATTTGTTTGCTTTATCCCTTGATTTTCCTGAAAGATTATGGTATAATAAATAGATGAACCATATGGAAATCGAATTTCTGATACGAAAAGAGGGATATACCCATGCCGAAAAGTATGACCGGCTACGGCAGAGCACAAAAACTCGCTGACGGACGCGATATTCTGGTCGAGATCCGTTCTGTCAATCATCGCTATTATGAATTTTCTGCCCGCCTTCCGCGTACCTGCATGTATCTGGAAGAAAAGCTGAAAGCATTCCTGAACGGAAAAATCGCACGCGGTAAGGTCGAGGTTTCGGTTTCGATCACCAGACCCGACGGCAGAGATGCCCAGATCGCTGTGAATCGCTCTGTGGCAGAAGGCTATGTCAATGCGCTGCGGGCGATGAATGAGGAATTGGGCGAAAACGGCAGAATCTGGCTCCAGGATGATATCACGCTCACTTCCTTGCTCCGGCTGCCCGATCTCTTTACCGTTACAAAAGAACAGGACGATGAGGATGAGGTCTGGGCCGGCGTTTCTGCTGCCGCTGCCGATGCACTCGATTCGTTCCTGCAAATGCGGTCTGCCGAGGGCGAAAGACTTGCTTCCGATCTTTCCGGCAAGCTCGATATTCTGGATGAGATGCTCGCTAAAATCGAAGCGATCGAACCGGGCGTTGCCGAAAGCTATCGTGCAAAATTGCTCGCAAAACTGAAAGAATTGCTCGCAGATACGAATATTGATGAGCAGCGGATCCTGACCGAAACTGCCATCTTTGCTGAGAAAACTGCAATTGATGAGGAAACCGTCCGCCTGCACAGCCATATCGCACAGTTCCGTGATCTGCTCATGAGCTCTGACCCGATCGGCAGAAAACTCGACTTCCTGGTGCAGGAAATGAACCGTGAGGTCAATACCATCGGCTCGAAAGCACAGGATCTCAGCATTACAAAGCTCGTTGTGGATATGAAATCCGAAATCGAAAAGATTCGGGAACAAATTCAGAATATTGAATAACGGAAAGGAGCATTTATGCGGCTGATCAACATTGGATTTGGCAATATGATCTCATCTGCCCGCCTTGTGACCATCGTCAGTCCGGATTCTGCACCGATCAAACGAATCGTGCAGGATGCCCGTGACCGCGGCAGACTCATTGATGCCACTTACGGCAGAAGAACCCGCGCTGTAATTGTGATGGACAGCGATCATGTCATTCTGTCCGCAATCCAGCCGGAAACGATCGCTGCCCGTCTTGCCGGCAGTACCGCATCCGCAGAGGAGGAAAATGAAGATGAAGCGTAAAGGTTTGCTGATCGTGCTCTCGGGTCCTTCCGGCTGCGGTAAGGGAACGATGGTCGCGGAGATCCTCAAGCGCGGCGATTGTGCCGTTTCTGTCTCCGCTACAACCCGAAATCCGCGTGAAGGCGAAGAAAATCATGTGCATTATCATTTCGTTTCCAAGACGGAATTCGAGCAGATGATCGCTGATAATCAATTGCTGGAATATGCCGAATACTGCGGCAATTATTATGGTACGCCGCGGTCGTATGTCGATGAACTGCGTGAAGCCGGAAAACATGTGATCCTTGAGATCGAGGTGCAGGGCGCTTTCCAGATCCGGGAACGCTGTCCCGATGCCGTTCTGGTGTTTACCGTTCCGCCGACGATCGACGAGCTGCGCAGAAGACTGCATAAGCGCGGTACCGAAACGGAAGATGTGATCGAAAAGCGCATCAACCGTGCAAAGGAAGAACTGCCGCTTGCAGAAAAATATGACTATATTGTGCTGAATGATGCGCTGGAAGATGCAGTGGATGATTTCGCTGCCGTGCTTCGTGCCGAAAGCCTGCGCCCCGCTTATACAAACCTGGAAATGTGATCGGAAAGGAAGATGACCCGTTATGATGCTCAGACCCTCTATGTATCAGATTATCTCCAAGAATGAAAGCTACTATTCTCTTGTCATCGGCGTTGCAAAACGTGCAAGAGAAATCGCTGAACAGCATGTCAAGGAGAAGGAAGCTGCAAAAGCTGCCGCCGAAAAGCGCGCAAAACAAAACGGCGATCAGAAGATTCGTCTGGATGACAAGACCATTAAAATGGTCGTGCTCGAAGAAAATCCGGTGAAGACTGCTGTGGATGAATTTGCAGCCGGTAAGTATAAGCTCGTTGAGCCGGAAGAAGATAGTGAACGCTGAATCTGTTTTTGATGTTTCGGCTCAGGTGCAGCCGCCGGTGATCCGCGCTGCACTCGATGATGCTGCATTCAGCTACGATCAGCTATATACCTATACTGCCCGTGCGGACTGGAGCAGCCGGATCCGTCCGGGCATGCGTATTGCAGTGCCGTTTGGCAGGGGAAACCGCAGACGCATTGCAATGGTGCTGGAAACTGCCCAGATGCCTTCTGCGGAAGAATTGCGCTTTCCGCTGAAACCCGCTGCCGCTTTGCTCGATCAGGAGCCGGTGCTGACCGATGAACTCCTTGCCATCGTGCGGTGGCTGCATGAACATACCTTTTGTACATGGTATGATGCCGTGCGTGCGGTGCTGCCCGGCGGATTGCAGCTTCGTCTGGAAGAACGATATATCCCGCTGGAACCGCCGATCGGCGTGAAGCTGACACAGAAAGAACAGAATTATCTCGCAACACTCCGGCTTGCCAATTCTGAGCAGGAACGCGATGCGCTGCTGCAATGCGACGGCGATCCCGAAAAACAAAGCATTCTGGATGCTTTGGCGGCAAAAGGTTGTCTGCTCGCTGTCTCGGAAGGCAAACAATTGATCCAGGACGGCGCAGTGAAAATGGTGCGCCTTTCAGATGCATTTCTTGCGGATGCAACTGCGTTTCGTCCGACACCCAAACAGGCACTCGCTGTCAAAGTGCTGCAGGAACATGCTTCTCTTTCTGCAAAGGAATGCGCCTATTATGCCGGCGTAACAGAAACGGTTGTGAAAAATCTCGTGAAAAACGGGATCGCAGAGTATTTTTCTGCGGAATTGCTGCGCGTCCCGCGGGATGCTGTTGTGACGGTGCCGCCGGAGAATACCGTTTTGTCCGGTCAGCAGCAGGCGGCATATGATGCTGTTGCAGCTGCGATTCTGGCGGAAAAAGCTGCCGCGTTTTTGCTCTACGGCGTGACCGGAAGCGGAAAAACTGCCGTTTTTGAGCAATTGATCGCCCTGACTTTGAAACAGGGCAGACAGGCACTCCTGCTGATCCCGGAGATCTCGCTGACACCGCAGGTCGTGCAGTATTTTCAGTCGCGGTTCGGCAATCGTGTTGCACTGATCCACAGCGGTCTTTCTCTGGCGCAGCGTTTCGATACGGATAAACTGATCCGGCGCGGTGAAATTGCTATTGTGATCGGCACACGTAGCGCTGTTTTTGCGCCGCTGCCAAATCCCGGACTCATCATTCTCGATGAAGAAGGAGAGCATTCGTATAAATCGGAACAGTCTCCGCGGTATCACGCCGCTGAGGTTGCAAGAATGCGTGCAAAATATCATCATGCCGCACTCGTACTCGCTTCTGCGACCCCGTCGCTCGAAAGCCGGTATCTCGCAGAACGCGGCGTTTATCAGCTCCTGCGTATGCCGGAACGCTACAATCAGGCTCCGCTTCCGCAGGTCGATATTGTGGATATGAACCTTGAGCGCATGAACGGCAACGGCAGTCCGTTCTCCATCGCGCTTTCAAATGCATTGGAAGAAAATCTGCGGCGCGGAGAACAAAGTATTTTGCTGCTCAATCGCCGCGGTTATCATACATTGCTGCAATGTACACAGTGCCATGAACCGGTTTACTGCCCGAATTGCTCTGTCCCGATGACGTATCATAAAACAAACGGCAGCCTGATGTGTCATTATTGCGGGCATGTGCAGCCGCCGGTGACGAAATGTCCGAAATGCGGCAATGACCGCTTGCGGCAGATGGGCTTCGGGACGCAAAAACTCGAAGAAGAATTGCAGGCACTGCTCCCGGATGCGCGGATCCTGCGCATGGATGCCGATACCACCATGACAAGAACTGCCTATGAAACAGGCTTCCGTGCCTTCGCTGCAAAAGAATATGATATCCTTTGCGGCACACAGATGATCGGAAAAGGACTGGATTTTCCGAATGTGACGCTCGTCGGGGTGGTGTCCGTGGATAAGGCGTTGTTTTCCGGCGATTACCGCAGCTATGAACGTACCTTTTCCCTCGTGACACAGGTCGTCGGGCGCGGCGGCAGAGGCAAAACGCCCGGCAGAGCCATCCTGCAAACGTATATGCCGGAGCATTATGTGCTGAATCTTGCTGCACAGCAGGATTATGACAGCTTCTATACCGAAGAACTGGCGATGCGGCGGGCACTGATGTTTCCGCCGGTCTGCGATTTGTGCGTGATCGGGTTTTCCGGTGTTTGGGAAGACCGCGTGCGTGCTGCATCAGAACGCTTTTTGCAGATCTTGCAGGAAACCGTCCGCAGCACACAGTTTCGGCTGCCGCTGCGCGTGCTTGGCCCGGTCGATGCAAGCTATGGCAGACTGAACGGGAAATTCAGGCGGCGGCTGCTCCTGAAATGTAAGAATACCGATGCAATGCGGCTCTTTATCCGCAAATTGCTGGAACAGGCATATGCCGACAAAACCTTTACGGGCATTTCCGTTTATGCCGATATGAACGGGGACTGCGGCGTTTGAACTTGAAGAATTTCTGAAAATCATGTGAAACCGCATCTTTTTTGCGGTAAAATCTGTTATAATAATTAGGAAACAGTTTATAATGTAAAGGAGAAGAATTATGGCAAAGAAAGGCCCTTCACGCTTCATTGAAGTGTTTTCTCAGAAAACACCCGGTGTGACGAAAGTGCTGGTCGATACCGTCACCGGTGTCAACTATCTGTTCCATTTTGAAAGCGAAGGCTACGGCGCTGCAAGCGGTCTGACACCGCTGCTCAATCCGGACGGCTCTGTTGTTGTGACACCGCCTGAGATGTTCCTGCCGCCGCAATGAACGTTTTCCGGCTGAGCAGAAAACAGATCATCCTGCGGCTGGTGCTGCCGGCGGTTCTGCTTGGTACCGCAATCATATTGCTCAGGCTGCGTGCCTGTCCGCACTGGCAGCCTGTTGAGATTACGCTGCATATGGATCAGAATGTGCCGAGTCCGTACATTGATCCGGACGGCATGACGCAGGAAACACGCATCCTGCCGCCGGAAGGTTATGAGCGGATTCCCGCAGAAGACGGCAGCTTTTTGCAGTTTATGCGGCAGATGGAGCTGTTTCCGGACGGCAGTTCGATTTATGATTATCACGGCAATCCGCTTCCGAATGCGAATGCTGCGGCA
The DNA here is from genome assembly GCA_003446315.1 of Ruminococcus sp. Lineage (GTDB taxonomy): Bacteria > Bacillota > Clostridia > Oscillospirales > Ruminococcaceae > Firm-04. The sequence goes on from DMBA01000276.1 coordinate 7,775, forward strand.
GTCTATACGCTGCCTGTCGGAACGGAAGGATATCAGCAGTGCGCGGATACGGTCATCCGGCTTTGGAGTACATATTTCCGGAAAACCGGTCAGACGGAGCGCATTGTATTTTCACTCTCAAACGGTTATCAGACATCGTTTGAAAAGTGGTGTACCGGAAGCCGGATCTTAGCGTTCGGAGATATCGTGTGGAGTATGCCGCTTGCTGCACCGGACGATTCGGAGCAGGCTTTCCATGACTATCTCATGACCGTCATGCGCTATGCCGGAACGCTCTCACTGGAAGCGGAATCGCAGCCGATCTCTGTTGAAGATGCAAAAGCCGGCGATATCATCTGTCACGGCGGTACACCCGGCCATGTGGTCGTGATCGTGGATGAAGCACGGAATGCTGACGGAGCGCGCTGCTTTCTGCTTGCACAGGGATTTATGCCCGCACAGAGTGCGCATATAATTGCGGGAAACGGCCGGACGCAGAATATGTGGTATACGGAAGCAGAGCTTTCCGCTGATCCGATCACACTGAGCAGTTATGTTTTTCACGGCAGCGATGCGCTTCGCCGCTGGAAGGACGGCTTTTGAAAAGACGTATAGGAGAATATGATTGGTTTTGCTGCAATGCTTCTGCTGATCGGAATGCGTATTCTGTGTATGGTCTCACCGAAAAGTCTGACGAGAGAAGATAAGCGGGATGATCCGGAAGCGGTCGAACAGATCCGGTAAGCAGGGCCTGTGCTGATCGCATTTGTGCGCGGCGCGGGACTGCTCGCACTGAAATAGAAACTGTTTTGAGGAGAATTTCAATGGCAATTCGTAATATTGTGAAGGAAGGCGATCCGGTTCTGACAAAGAAATGCAGACCGGTCGAGAAATTTGATGAGAAACTTGCACAGCTCATCGACGATATGATTGATACACTGAAAAAATCCGGCGGAGTCGGGCTTGCTGCACCGCAGGTCGGCATTCTGCGCAGAGTGTTTATCATGATGCTGGAAGAAGACGGCGAAGTGATCGAAGCAGTGAATCCGGAGATCGTCAAAAAATCCGGAAAAGTGCGCGATACCGAAGGCTGCCTTTCTGTGCCGAATACATGGGGCATTGTGACAAGACCGAAGGCTGTCACGCTGCGTGCCTATAACCGGAAAGGCGAACAGTATGAGATCAAACTCAAGGATCTCGGTGCTCGCTGTGCATGCCATGAAAATGACCACCTCGACGGACATCTGTTCCTGGAATTGGTGGAAGAATTTGTCAAGCCGGAACAGGAGTAAAATATGAAAAATCTTGCAGCAAGCGCTGCTGCGAAGTATTTTGCAGGACTGCTGCTCTGTATGCTGCTTGTTTTTCTGCCTGCCGGTACACTGCATTTTGCAGGCGGATGGCTGTTCCTCGGCGTTTTGTTCCTGCCGATGCTGGTCATGGGACTTGTTTTGCTGACGAAAAATCCGGAACTGCTGGAAAAACGCATCGGCGTAAAGGAAGAACAGTCAGCGCAGAAAATGGTCGTGAAGCTCAGCGGACTGATGTTTCTGGGCGGATTTGTACTCAGCGGGCTGGATTATCGCTTTCAGTGGATGCAGCTTCCCCTATGGTGCAAAATTGCGGCAGCAGTCATTTTTCTGCTCGGCTATGGTATGTATGCAGAGGTGCTGCGTGAAAATACCTATCTTTCCCGGACGGTCGAAGTGCAGGAAAATCAGCAGGTCATTGATACGGGGCTGTACGGCATCGTGCGGCATCCGATGTATACTGCAACGATCCTGATGTTTGTGATGATCCCGCTGATGCTCGGTTCGCTGGCTGCGCTGCCGGTCTTTTTGCTGTATCCGGTGATTATCCTGCTGCGGATCGGCAATGAAGAAAAGGTTCTGGAGCAGGGGCTTCAGGGCTATGCGGAATACCGGAAAAAGGTGAAATACCGCCTGTTTCCGTTTATCTGGTAAGCGGGGGCACAATATGAAAATAGTATTTATGGGAACGCCGGATTTTTCTGTTCCGACACTGGAGCAGCTCCATGCGGACGGACATGATTTACAGGCGGTCTTTACACAGCCTGACAAGCCGCGCGGCAGAGGCAAAAAACTCATGCCGACACCGGTCAAGGCAAAGGCACTGGAATATGAGATTCCGGTTTATCAGCCGCTCTCACTGCGGAAAGGTGAGGATGCGGCAGAGGCGATGCAGATTCTGCGTACATTGCAGCCTGATCTGATCGTTGTGATCGCATACGGGCAGATTTTGCCGAAGGAGATTCTGGAGCTGCCGCAGTACGGCTGCATCAATCTGCATGCATCTCTGCTGCCGAGATGGCGCGGCGCTGCACCGATCCAGCGGGCGATTCTTGCCGGCGATGCGGAATCCGGCGTGACTGCTATGCAAATGGCGGAAGGACTCGACACCGGTGATATGCTGCTGACGCTGAAAACGGCGATCACAGCTTCTGATACTGCTGATTCGCTCCATGACAGACTGGCTGCGCTTTCTGCCGAAGCCATCCATGAAACGATCGAACGGCTCCTTGCCGGTACTTTGCAGGCTGTGCCGCAGGGCGAAGACGGCGTTTGCTATGCCGAGAAAATCACAAAGGATATGAGCCGGATCGATTTTTCGCAGCCCGCTGAATCCGTTGACCGCATCATTCGCGGCGTGACCGGATTTGCCTGCCGGAACGGAAAACGTGTGAAGCTCGCTGCTTCCTGTCTTGCAGACGGCTCGTTTGATGCCCCTGCCGGTGCGGTAAAGCTGCTGAGCAAAAAAGCATTTGCAATCGTCTGCGGCGACGGAAAAGCCGTGCAAATATTGAAATTACAGCCGGAAGGCGGAAAATTGCTCGATGCTGCCGCTTTCCTCAATGGCTTCCATATCAGTGATGCCGACTTCTTTACGGCAGCGGATTAAGCAGACGGGGGTGCAGTTGTGCAGCAAACCGAGAAAAAGGATATGAACGGATTGCAGACACGGCTGCTCTGTGTCCGGACACTGATCCGTGCAGCCGAAACCAAAAGCTACGGCAATCTGGCACTGAACAGTGCTTTGCAGAAGGTGCATGCAGATCCGCGGGATGCAGCGCTTTGTACCGCTGTGTTTCAAGGGGTCACAGAACGGCGGATCACGCTGGATGCCTGCATCGCCGCACATTCCAAACGAAAACCCGAACAGCTTGATCTGCCGGTTTTGTATGTCCTGCGCTGCGGGATCTATGAGCTGCTGTATTTGCATACACCGGAATCGGCTGTTGTGAACCTTTGGACGGAAGCAACCAAGAAACTCAAAAAAACCAGTGCTTCCGGTATGGTCAACGCCGTTTTGCGCGGATTTCTGCGCGGCGGCAAACAGATCCCGATGCCCGAAGATGCGAAAGCTGCAATGTCGGTGCAGTCTTCTGTGCCGCAGCCGCTGATCGACGCGCTGATACAGGATTATGATGCGGATACTGTCAGGGCGTTTCTCGAAGATGCGCTGGAAGTCCCGCCGATCTATGTGCGGCGCAATCCGCTTGCAGGCTCTGAAAATGCCTTTTTGCAGCAGATCGCAGCAGCGCCGGTTTCCGGTATCCCGCATGCATTTGTGCTGGAACGCGGGGCGCATTCTGCGGCAAAACAGGCAGGCAATATCATGCATGTACAGGATCTCGCATCCCAGCTTTGCTGTCTGGCACTTGATCCGCAGCCGGGAGAAACCATATTGGATGTTTGTGCTGCGCCCGGCGGCAAAACCTTTACTGCTGCGGAATTGATGCAGGATCAGGGGCATGTGTATGCGTATGATCTGCATGAGAACCGCGTCAGCCTGATCCGGAAAGGGGCGGCGGCACTTGGTTTGCAGAGTGTGACCGCACAGACCGGTGATGCCAGAACAACCGATAAACCGGCAGCAGACAGAGTGCTCTGCGATGTGCCGTGTTCCGGTTACGGCGTGATCCGCAGAAAGCCGGAGATCCGTTATAAAGATCTGGCGGAAACAGAAGCACTTCCGGAGATCCAGTTTCAGATTCTGGAAGCGGCTGCAAAGGCGGTCAAACCGGGCGGTGTGCTCGTTTATTCGACATGTACCGTGCTGAAACGCGAAAATGAAGCGGTCGTCCGGCGCTTTCTGGATGCGCATCCGGCGTTTGTGCCGGAGAAACCGTGGCAGGATCTGCCCGCGCTTGCCGGATACGGTCAGGAAATGACAACACTCTTTCCGGCTATGCTCGGCAGTGACGGCTTTTTCCTCGCAAAACTGCGAAAAAGCGATCATCTTTAACAAAAAGCAAGGGGTGCGGCTATGGAATCAAAAAAGGATATTCTGGGTCTTCTGCCGGAACAGCTTGCGGCGGAATTGAAAGAAATGGGCGCACCCGCTTTTCGTGCAAAACAGATTTTTCGGCAGATGCATGTGAACCGCGTCTTTGAATTTGAGAAAATGACCGATCTTTCTAGACAATTTCAGGCAGAACTGAACGACCGGTTTTATATAAACCTGCCAAAGATTCGTCAAAAGCTTGCATCTTGTGTCGATGATACTGTAAAATATCTATATATGCTCTCTGACGGCAGTATGATCGAGACTGTGCGCATGGTTTATAAGCACGGGATCACCGCCTGTATTTCGACACAGGTCGGCTGCAAGATGGGGTGTAAATTCTGCGCTTCGGCACCGCTGGGGTTTGTCCGCAATCTGACACCGGCTGAAATGATCGGTCAGATCTATGGGGCAGATCAGGATTTTCCTGCCGATCAGCGCATCAGCGGCATCGTGCTGATGGGTATTGGTGAGCCGCTGGATAATTATGAAAATGTGATGCAGTTTCTGCGCCTGATCTCCCATCAGGACGGACGGGGCTTGAGCCTGCGGCATGTCACACTGTCCACCTGCGGTCTGGTACCGCTGATGCACCGGCTTGCGGATGAAGCGCTCCCGCTGACACTCTCCGTTTCCCTGCATGCAGCAGACGATCAGACGCGCAGTGCTTTGATGCCGGTCAACCGGCGCTATCGGCTGGATGAACTCATGCATGCCTGCTCTGCCTATTTCCGGAAAACCGGCAGGCGTGTGACGTTTGAATATGCCGTGATCGCAGGCGAAAATGATTCGGCAGAAGCTGCAAAAAAACTCGGCAGGCTGCTCAGACCGGTGTTTCCCGGTCAGCGTCCGCATGTGAATCTGATCCCGGTCAATCCTGTTGCGGGTACCGGTTTCCATGCAGGGCATGCCGCAGCTTTCCGGAATAAGCTGGAACAGGAAGGCATCAACGCAACGGTGCGGCGCACGCTCGGCGAAGATATTCAGGCGGCTTGCGGACAGCTCCGGCGCGATTCGATAGAGTCAACAGAAAGCGTGGTGAACGGCAGTGAAGGCGTATCTGGGCTGTGATATTGGCAGAACCAGACCCGAGAATCAGGATTCGATCCGTGCGGAGAGTTTTCCGGACGGTGTGCTCGCGCTCGTCTGCGACGGCATGGGCGGCATGCAGAACGGCAGTGCCGCAAGCAAAATCGCCATTGCCGCGGCAGAAGAACGCTTTCGTTCGGATTATCATGCCGGAATGACACCGGATGAGATCTGCGAATTGCTGCGAAGCAGTGCGGCGGCTGCCAACCAACAGGTCTATAAGGCAGCGTTCCGCAGTGAACTGCATGCGCGTATGGGAACAACGCTCGTCGGTGCGTTTGCGCGGGATGATCTGCTCTGTATCGTCAATATCGGCGATTCCAGAGTGTATCTGCGCACGGCGGACGGCATGTTCCGGCAGCTTACGACCGACCATACGGTTGTGCAGCTCCTCTATGAGCAAGGTATGATCCGTGCAGAGGAGCGCGCAACGCATGCGCGGCGCAATGAGCTGATGCGTGCTGTCGGCGTTTCCAGCAGGGTGCTCGCTGATACGCAGAGTTTGCCGCTTGCTGACGGCGACCGCGTGCTCCTGTGCTCTGACGGACTCTATGGTATGATTTCGGATGCACGGATCGGCGAGATCGTCGGGGAAACAGATCCGGAACAGATTCCGGAACGCTGTATCGACGAGGCAAATGCCAACGGCGGCAGAGATAATATCTCTGTGATCGTGCTTACAAAGTAAATCCGCTGTTTTGTATTGTATTATGTTAAAACGGGCTGCCGGTTTTTGCCGGTGCCTTGAGAAATGATTTCGCCGGCAGCAGACCGGCACGGAGGTTCGAGATGGAAAAAGATCGCAATGACAAGAACATCGGTAAGAAGCTCGACGGACGCTACGAAATCACGGAGCGAATCGGCGAGGGCGGCATGGCTGATGTGTATCGTGCAACCGATGTTGTCGATAACAAAACCGTTGCCGTTAAGATCCTGAAAAAGGAATTTGCAGAGAATGAGGAATTCCTGCGCAGATTTCGGAACGAATCCAAGGCAATTGCCGTACTCAGCCACCCGAATATCGTGAAGATCTTCGATGTCGGTTTCTCTGAACGGATTCAGTTTATCGTGATGGAATATATTGACGGCATTACGCTCAATGAATACATGGAGCAGCAGGGACAGCTCGGCTGGAAGGATGCTGTGCACTTCATTCTCCAGATTCTCCGCGCTTTGCAGCATGCCCACAGCAAAGGCATCGTGCACCGCGATATCAAGCCGCAGAACATTATGATGCTGCGTGACGGCACCATCAAGGTCATGGACTTCGGCATTGCAAAGTTTGCGCGTGAAGACGGCAAAACCGGTACCGATAAGGCGATCGGCACCGTGCACTATATCAGCCCGGAACAGGCAAGAGGCGGCGATACCGACGCAAAGAGCGATATCTATTCTGTCGGCGTGATGCTCTATGAAATGCTCACCGGCAAAAAGCCTTTTGATACGGATAACCCCGTCAGCATCGCTGTCATGCATATGCAGGCAAAAGTGCCGATGCCGCATACCATTCGCCCTGATATTCAGATCGGGCTCGAAGAAATCATTCTCAAGGCTATGGAAAAGGATCCGGCTGACCGCTATCAGACCGCAAGAGATATGATGGATGATCTCCAGACATTCAAGGAGAATCCGGACGGCGTGTTCGGTTATTATCCGGAACTGTTCGGCGATGAGGAAGCACCGGTCGATCCGCTTGCAGGCGATGACGGCAAGACCCGTTATTATAAACCTGTGACCGGCGAAAATGATGTGCCGCAGGACGGCGATTATTACGACGATGCGACAGATCAGCCTTATTATGAGGATGAACCGTATTATAATGAGGATGACGGCGCGTTCAGAGAACAGGATGACGATGACGACGATGACTACGAAGAAGAAAGCAAGTCGCTCTTTGTCCCGATTCTGAGTGCAGTTATCATCGTTGTGATCGTTGTGGCAGCAGTGCTCTTTACCACGCTGATCTGGAATATGCTGAAAAATAACACCAGCAACAACGGCGAACTCGAAATGAAGATGCCCAGCCTGATCGGTATGGATTATGATGCTGCAAAGCTCCAGTACGGTAGCCAGATCCAGATCGTTGTGGAGAGCCGTGAGTATTCTGAATATGACAGCGGTAAGATCTTCGATCAGGATATCCCCGCAAATGACCCGGTTGCGAAGGGCGATATCGTCAATGTTAAGGTTTCGCTCGGTTCCAAGAAGGTTCAGCTCCCGGATGTCGTCGGCTGGGACTTCGAAACTGCAAAAACACAGATCCTGAGCCTGAATCTCTATGTGGATAAGCGCTCCTCTTATGATGATGAGGTTCCGGCAGGCAAGGTCATCTCGACTGACCCGGTCGGCCCGAAGGAACTGGAACCCGGCACTTATGTCCGTGTGACCGTTTCTCTCGGTAAGAACAAGGATACGGTTCCGGTACCGAATTTCGTCGGTATGACATGGGAACTTGCAAGAACAACCGCAGAAGGTCTGGGACTTGTCCTTTCCAAGAATGAGGTCGATGATCTGACGCCGGAAGGCACCGTTTTGAAGCAGAATGTTAAGGTCGGCGAGGAAGTTTCTGAGGATACCGTCATTGAACTGGATGTTTCTTCCGGTCAGCAGAAGGATCAGACCGTTCGCATTTCGTTCAATATCCCGGCAAATGCTTCCGGTATGTTCCACATTACCCTGTATGAGGGTGGTATCGCAAAGGCAGTCGGCGGTGCATTCAATCCGGAATATGCAGCCGGTATCACTTCCCTGACCGTTGAGGGTAAGGATACTGCTGATATGGTGGCGTTTCTTGTGAACGATGCAACCGGCGCAGAAGCAACCATCGGTTCGTATCGTGTTGACTTTACAACATCTTCTGTTCAGATGATGAGTGGTGACATCAATGCAGCATTCCAGGCTGTCGGCGGTATTGCCGGTGCACCTGCTCAGACAGAAGCACCGCAGCCGGTTCAGACCGATGCGCCTGTTGTGACGACAGAAGCGCCTACAACAACTGAGGCACCGACATGGACACAACAGCAGACAGAAGCAACCCAACCGACTGTGACAGATGAAGTGACAGGCTGATGGAAGGGCTGATTACGAAAGCAGTTGGGGGACTTTACACCGTAGAGTCCCCCAATGGTGTATATCAGTGCAAAGCACGCGGGATCTTCCGGAAACAGGGCATCTCCCCGTGTACCGGTGACCGTGTCAGCATTGAAAATGATGTGATTACAGAGATCCATCCGCGGAAGAATCTGCTGATCCGTCCGCCGCTTGCCAATCTCGACCGGCTGTTTTTTGTGCTTTCCGTCACGCAGCCTGCGCCGAATTTGCAGCTTCTGGACAGATTCCTTGCGGTTTGTGTGTATAAGCAGATCCAGCCGGTGCTGGTGTTTACCAAACTCGACCTCGGAGATGCGGCGCAATATGCGGTGCATTATGAAAACAGCGGGTTCCCGATCTATCATGTGGATTATGCAAAGCCGGAAACAGTGGATGCGGTTTATCAGGCGCTGGAAGACGGTGTGAGTGCGTTCACAGGCAATTCCGGTGCGGGAAAATCAACGCTGCTGAATGCGCTGGACAGCGGCTTGCAGCTCGAAACTGCCGGTATCAGCAAAAAGCTCGGCAGAGGCCGCCATACAACGCGGGAAACGGCGCTGTATACGCTTCCGAACGGCGGCAGGGTTGCAGATACCCCCGGCTTTTCGACCTTTGAAACGGAAGCCTACGCGCAAATAGCACCTGATGAGCTTGCGGATTGTTTTCCGGAAATCAGAGATTGCGACGGCAATTGCAAATATGCCGATTGCCGGCATCTGAAAGAACCCGGCTGTGCTGTGCGGGCGGCTGTCGCAGAAGGTACCATTCCGAAAAACCGCTATGACAGCTATACCGTGATGCTGGAAGAAGCACTTTCCAGAAAGCTGTATTGACCATACATGCAGATAAAGTGTCTCTGACGGATTCGACATACTGACGGACGCAGTTTGATATGAAACTGCGTCCGTTTGTGTTTGCAGCGGTCATTCAGGCACGCCGCAGCGTCTGCAAAAGCTGCTCGACTTCCCGTCCGCTGTTGAATACAGAAGGTGAAAACCGTACGGTTCCGTGTTCTGTACCGAGTGTACGATGCGCAAGCGGTGCGCATTGCAATCCTGCCCGCAGACAGAATCCGCGTTCTGTAAGCCGCTGCGCCGTATCGTCCGGCAGCTCTTTCCCAAGCGTAAACGATACAACCGGCGCATAATCTGCATTGGGCAGGCGATAGATGCGGGCTTCCGGCATCGCCTGCAATCCCTTTATCAAACGCCGGCAAAGGTCTGTTTCGTGCGCAAAGATCTGTGCGGTATCCCGATGCATCAGCCACTGCATGCCTGCCAGCAAGCCGGCGATGCCGGGAACATTCACAGTGCCTGCTTCCAGCGCATCCGGCAAAAAGTCAGGCTGGTCAAGCGAGGCGGATAAGGAACCGGTGCCGCCCTGCATCAAAGAACGGATCGGAACGGTGCCGTCTGAAATCAGCATGCCCGTTCCCATTATGCCGTATAGCCCTTTATGACCGGCGGTACAGAGCAGATGAATGCCGTCATCCAGCGTGACGGGCAGAATACCGCATCCCTGTGCGCCGTCTGCAATGAAGATCAGATGCTTCTCGCGGCATAGTGCGCCGATCTCCCGATACGGCAGGATCTGACCGGTTACATTGCTGACAAGTGTGCAGACAATCGCACGGGTTTGCGGCTGGATCAGTTGCCGGATGTTCTGCAATGTCTCTGCACGGTCTGCCGTAATCTCTGCAATACTATAAGATATGATGCCTTTTTTCGCAAGGGCTGCGATGGGTCTGGCAGCGGAATTGTGCTCCATGCTGCTCAGAATGACATGATCGCCTTGCCGGAGTGTTCCCTGAATCGCAAAATTGAGCGCCTGTGTGCAATTGAGCGTGAAGACCACATGCTCCGGTTTTGCGCCGAACATGGCGGCTGCGGTTTCCCGTGCCCGAAAAACGATGTCTCCGGAACGGCGTGCAAGCATATGGCCGCCTCTGCCCGGATTGCCGCCCGCAAACCGGATCGCACGGTTTACAGCTTCCGGAACTGCCGGCGGCTTGGGATAAGTGGTGGCTGCATTGTCAAAATAGATCACCCGCCCGGCTCCTTTCAGTTGATTTGATATGGGATCCCTTGCGCATCAAGCAGGGAAAACAGGCTTTCCGGCGGCTCACTGACTGTAAAGAGATACATGCAGCCGTTTTGTGCAGTCATTTTCCGGACGCGCCAGTGATAGCGGTAACGGTCAAGCAGACGCTGTGTTTTCACGGCATATGTTTCCGACGTAATACGAAAATGTGAATCCATGGATACACCCCCTTTCCCTTCCATTTTATGCGGATTCGACAGGACATGACACAAAAATGCAGATCGCGGCTGCGGGCAGTGCCCGCCACCATTGATCTAAAGCTTTCCGGAAGCGTTATGCGCATCTTTCAGTACATTGGTTTTCGGAAGCTTATTGCTGTAAGTCAGAATTTATCATAGTATGATTTCAGCTTTATGATCTTGATTATATGTCCGAATGTTTATT
>DMBA01000012.1 GCA_003446315.1 Ruminococcus sp.
GAGAGCATGAAAGTTTATCATGCTCTCGAACGAGATGACCTTACAGGATCAAGAAAAGCTGTTTCCATGATTGTAGGCAGAGACACAGATCAGCTTGATTCCAACGGTATCATTCGGGCAGCAGTGGAGACCGTAGCCGAAAATACGTCAGATGGAGTTACAGCACCTTTGTTTTATATTGCTTTATTCGGTGCAATTGGCGGAATTATGTATAAAGCTGTAAACACAATGGATTCAATGATTGGGTATAAGAATGAAAAATATAAAAAGCTTGGCTTTTTTGCTGCAAAACTTGATGATATATTAAATTATATACCATCTAGAATTACAGCATATCTTATGATTATTGTATGTCCGATTCTAAAGTTAGATGCAAAAAATGCATACCGAATCTGGAAAAGAGATCGCAGAAAGCATGCCAGCCCGAACTCCGCGCAAACAGAAGCTGCTTGTGCAGGTGCGCTGCATGTGCGACTTGCCGGAGATACGAGCTATTTTGGTGTTCTGCACAAAAAGCCTTATATCGGTGATGATGATCGAGACATCAAACCTGATGATATTAGTACTGCGAACAAACTGATGTATCTAACTTCGATCGCCATGTTGATCCTTGCAGTTCTTTTTCGACTATTACTATTTGGAGTGATTCTCTCATGATACAGCCACATGGCGGTAACATCCATGATTATCCAAATACGCTTGATTTTTCAGCGAACATCAATCCATTGGGCATGCCGGATTCTGTACATGAAGCGATCGTTTCTTCTGTTTCGCAATGCAATCACTATCCGGATCCGTACTGCAAACAGATTCGCAGTAAAATGTCTGCCCTGCTTCATTTTCCGGAAGATCAAATTGTATTCGGCAACGGTGCAGCCGATTTAATATACCGAATTGTACATGCATTACGTCCCAAACATGCTTTAATATGTGCCCCTGGTTTTTCGGAGTATTCTCATGCCTTGCAGGAGGTTCATTGCGAAATTCATGAGCACTTTTTATCATCAGAATCTGATTTCATTTTAGATCGTTCTATTTTCAACGATTTTACAAATGAAATCGAAATGATCGTCCTTTGTTCTCCAAATAATCCAACCGGTCAATTGATTTCGCAATCACTGCTTCGTGATATTTCCGAGTATTGCCGCTTACATTACATCACTTTATTATTAGATGAAAGCTTTCTTTCCTTTGTCATTTCCGGTTCTTCGAATAGTTTGCTTCCATACATTCATGAACACTGTATCATTCTCAACTCCTTTACAAAAATGTATGCTATCCCCGGTATCCGAATCGGATATGCATTATGCGGAAGCAATTATATTGCATCGAAACTACAGCAAACAGGACAGTATTGGGCAGTATCAATTCCTGCGCAGGCAGCTGCATATGCTGCTTTGGACGAGACAGATTATGCTGTTAAGACTGCTTTATACATAGCATCAGAACGGGAATTCATGACGAAAGAATTATCAAACCACGGTATACGAGTATTTCCTTCTTCTGCAAATTATTTACTGATTTATTACGAGTCTGATTTTGCGGAAGCGATGCTAAAACAAAGCATACTGATTCGTGATTGTCAGAATTACCACGGGTTGTCAAATCAATATTATCGGATTGCAATTCGATTGCATGACGATAATCTGGCTCTTATATCCGCAATAAAGAGGTATCAAAATGGCTAGATCCATTATGATTCAAGGTACAATGTCAAATGTAGGAAAAAGCCTCATATGTGCTGCTTTGTGCCGAATTCTTCATCAGGACGGTTATCGCTGTGCACCGTTCAAATCGCAAAATATGGCTTTGAATTCCTATATTACACCGGATGGTCTGGAGATCGGACGCGCACAGGCAATGCAGGCGGAGGCAGCAGGGATCGAGCCATCCGCTTACATGAACCCGATCCTGCTGAAACCGACAACAAATATTGGATCTCAGGTAATTGTCAACGGCATCGCACGCGGCAATATGCGTGCTGCTGAATATTTTCTTCATAAGACAGAGCTGATTCCGGACATTCTGCATGCATATCAAAAGCTGGATGAATATTATGATTATATTGTGATTGAAGGAGCCGGCAGTCCGGTTGAATTAAACTTAAAGCAAGATGATATTGTAAATATGGGTCTTGCAAAACTTGTTCATGCACCGGTTTTGTTGGTTGGAGACATTGATCGCGGCGGCATTTTTCCGCAGTTAATCGGTACATTATCGTTACTGGATTTACAGGAGCAAACATATGTAAAAGGACTGATCGTCAACCAATTCCGCGGCGATATTTCATTGTTTTCGGACGGCATATCCATCCTGCAACAGAAATCCCAAAAGCCTGTATTGGGCGTAGTTCCGTACATTTCACACCATTTGGAAGATGAAGACAGCTTATCTGAAAAGCTGAAACACGGATTCGTACAGAGTATCATTGATATCGGCGTGATCCAGTTTCCGAAACTATCAAACTTCACCGATTTTGACGTATTCTCGCAGTTTCCAAACGTTATGATCCGTTACATTTCTACGCCGGAACAACTTGGTAATCCGGATCTTCTGATTCTTCCGGGCACAAAAAGCACCATTCTTGATATGCAGTGGATGATGCAAACAGGCTTAACACAGGCGATCAAAGCCTATGCAAGACGCGGTTTTCCGGTGTTCGGTATCTGCGGCGGATTTCAAATGCTTGGCGGTCTGATCTCCGATCCGGAACATACTGAATGCGGCGGAGAAACAGCCGGACTCGGTTTGCTTCCCGTTCAAACAGTTTTTGTGCCCACAAAAACGCAAAAGCGCGTCCGGGGAACATTCTCCGAAATCGGCGGTTTTTTCTCTTGTTTATCCGGTGCGGCGTTTGAAGGATATGAAGTACACATGGGCAAAACAGAAACAGATCCTGCATTCGCTCTGACCGATTTAGGAGGATGTTGCTGTGGTAATGTTGCCGGCTGTTATGTGCACGGTATTTTTGACTGCGCCTTCGTTTCCGGTGCGCTTGTCAAGGCGCTTTATGAAGCCAAAGGACTCCCCTATTCTGATAACCCGATCGACCGGAAACAGCAGCGCTGTAACGAGTTGGATCATCTTGCAGATATTGTTCGTAATAATGTAGATTTGCAATCCATATACAAGATCATGGAGAATGGAATATGAAGATTGAATATGTTTTGCCGGGTGAAATTGAGCATCGCAGTTTTGCGATTATTGAATCAGAGCTTGATCGTGAAATACCCGAATCCGTCAAGCCGATCGTGCTGCGCGTGATTCATACAACTGCGGATTTTGAATATCTGGACACGCTGTATTTTTCGCCGCATGTGATCGAAAACGCTATGCAGGCAATTGCAGCGCATGCTGTTTTTGTGACTGATACAAATATGGCACAAGCCGGGATCAATAAAGCGGCACTTGCGCGGCACGGATGCAGCAGCATTTGTTATATGGCAGATCCGGAAATCGCAGCGAATGCGAAACAAAACGGAACAACCAGAGCTGTTGCATCTGTTGACAAAGCATCTGCACTCAAACAGCCTGTGATCTATGCTGTCGGCAACGCACCGACAGCACTTCTGCGATTATGCACCCATATCAAACAAGGCACTTTTCTTCCGGAGCTGGTGATCGGAGTACCGGTCGGCTTTGTAAATGTTGTCCAGTCGAAAGAAATGCTGATCGCATCCGGCATTCCGTGTATTGCTGCGCGCGGCAGAAAAGGCGGCAGCAATGTCGCAGCAGCGATTTGCAATGCGTTGTTGTATATGGCAGATCAGCGATTGCTTTCTGAGTAAGACCGGAAAACAATAAAAAACAATTCAAAACGTGACTGTATTCCTAAACTCTTTTCGGTGTGCAGCCACAAATTTACGCATTTTCTCCAATTGACAATTCAAACAGAATGTGCTATAATATAGCATGTTCATGAACAAATTGAATAATAGCGAACGGTGCCTTCGGTTGGAATCAATACGAAGGGTAAAAGGGAAGCAGGTGCAAATCCCGCACGATCTCGTCACTGTAATTGCGGAGTGGAATGCAAACTGCGGGCAGACGCAGCGTCACTGATAAATCGGGAAGACGGTCATTCCATGCTGATGCATGAGTCAGGAAACCTGCCGCTTACGCTGGTACAGAATGTTTATTCAGATCACGAGGTATTGATCGTACTGTTTCCCGACTCTCCGTCTGCGGCAGGGTCAGTATTTCGATGCCTTTTTTCGGATGAAAAAGGGCATTTTTTATGTCAAACCGTATACGATTCATACCGGTTCTCAAGAGAGGAATGTATGAAAATGAAAAAGAAGATTGCTATGATTTTGGGACTTGCAGTTGCGATGAGTGCAATGACAGCATGCGGCGACAACACCACCGCAGACAGCAGCGAAGCAGCAAGCAGTGTTGCGGAGTCTTCTGAGGAAAGCACAGAAGAAGCTGCTGAAGAAACGACTGCACCTGCTGAGGACAGCACGGAATCCGATTCTGAATCGGAAGCTGAAAGCAGCGAAGAAGAGGAAGCTGAGGATGAAGAAGAAGACTATACGACCGGTGATGCATCACTGGACAATGTCCGAAATCAGGATGAGATCGGCGATCAGGAACTGTTGGTGCTGAGTTTCGGAACCAGCTTCAATGACAGCCGCCGCCTGACGATCGGCGCAATTGAAGATGAACTTGCGAATGCATTTCCGGATTATGAAGTCCGCAGAGGATTCACCGCAAACATCATCATCGACCATGTCAACCGTCGTGACGGCATTCTGATTGATGATGTAGATGCAGCATTGCAGCGTGCGATCGACAACAATGTAAAGACACTGGTTGTTCAGCCGACCCACTTGATGCACGGTCTGGAATACAATGATCTTGTCGAACAAGTCGGCAGCAAAGCAGATGCGTTTGACAAAGTTGTATTTGGTGAACCGCTTTTGAATTCTGATGATGATTTCAAGCGCGTGGAAGAGGCAATTGTAAACTGGACAAAGGAATATGACGACGGCAAGACTGCGATCTGCTTTATGGGGCACGGCACCGAAGCAGAATCAAACGAGATCTATCAGAAGATGCAGGATCTCCTGACTGCCGACGGACACAACAATTATTTTATCGGTACCGTTGAAGCATCGCCTTCCGTTGATGATGTTCTGGCATCCGTACAGGCAGGTGATTATGAGCGTGTCATTCTGGAACCGCTGATGGTTGTTGCAGGCGATCATGCCAACAACGACATGGCTGGTGATGACGCAGATTCGTGGAAATCGGTATTTGAAGCAGCCGGTTATGATGTCACCTGTCTGCTGCGCGGACTGGGTCAGAACGAAGACATTCGCAAGATTTATGTCGATCACGCACAGGCAGCAATTGATTCCATCCAATAATGAACATGATCCGGACAGTCGCATGATGGCTGTCCGGTATCCATATTTAGAAGGAGCACGAATATGAAACATTATTTTCCGGCATTATTATTACTTGCAGCATGTCTGCTGACAGGCTGCGGCAGCACAACCGAATCGAATTCAGTCGCTGATTCTGATATTTCGAGTGTATCGGATACAGTGATCTCTGACGAAACAACGCAGCCGGCGGAATCTGAAACAGAACCCGCAGAAACAGAACCGGCGCTTGCGGTTGCATCCGGCGATGATGTGATTGCAGCGGATGCAGTTGGATATGAGGGCATGGAAGCCGTTACCGCAGATGCGCTGCAAGACGGTGTTTACAGCATTTCAGTCGATTCCAGTTCATCCATGTTCCGCATCACTGATTGCCTGCTTACAGTCGAAAACGGCAAAATGACGGCAAAGATGACGATGAGCGGAGCCGGATATGAAGCCTTATACAGCGGCACGGCAGCAGATGCAGCAGCAGCACCGGAGTCCGAGCGTATCCCGTTCACAGAAGAAAACGATGTGCATTGCTTTACCTTTCCGGTCGCAGCACTGGATCAGGAGATCGACTGTGCAGCATTCAGTACCAAAAAGCAGCTTTGGTATGACCGAAAGCTGGTCTTCCGTGCAGATTCCCTGCCGGATCACGCATTCAAGGAACGCGAGATGGTTACCGCAGAAACGCTGGAGCTTGCAGACGGCGAATACACGATCGCAGTGACATTGGAAGGCGGATCGGGCAAAGCGAGTGTGCAGTCCCCTGCCAAACTGACCGTTTCCGGCGGAGAAGCAACAGCCGAGCTGATCTGGAGCAGTAACAAATATGATTACATGCGGGTAAACGATGTGCAGTATCTGCCGACTGATACCACCGAATTCTCCGTGTTTGAGATTCCGGTTACAGAATTTGACCGCAAGCTGAATGTCACAGCCGATACAACAGCGATGAGCACGCCGCACGAGATCGAATATACATTATATTTCGATTCATCGTCTATTGAATGATGAAGCGTATTTTCTTGCTGCTTCCGCTGATTCTGCTGACCGGATGCAGTCAGCAAAATCAGAAAACGGAAACCGTATCCGAAACGGTTGAAACGATGCCGCTGGAATATGCAGAGCAGTTTTCGGTTGATTTCTGTGCAGACGGCACCTCGGTCATTCATATCGGAGAGGATGCGTTTCTGCTGGTACCGGAGCATCAAACAGCGCCGGCGCAAACCGAAATGACCGTAATCCAGCAGCCCGTATCCTGTGTTTACGCAGCGGCATCCTCTGCGATGGATCTGTTTGATGCGATCGGCTGTCTGGATCGTGTTCAGCTCACATCAACGGATCGGGACGGATGGAGTTTGCCGCATATCCGGCAGGCAATGGATGACGGTGCATTGACATTCATCGGCAAATACAGCACGCCGGATTATGAAGCCCTGATGGAAACAGACTGTGACCTTGCGGTTGAATCGACTATGATCTATCACAGTCCTGCGGTAAAAGAGAAGATCGAGGCTCTCGGCATACCGGTTTTGACAGAGCGATCCAGTTACGAATCGCATCCGCTTGGTCGAATGGAATGGATGAAACTATATGGTTTGATCCTTGGCAAATACGAAACATCCGCTGCTGTTTTTTCAGAAAAAACGGCAGGATTTGCAGCCTTGACAGAACAGGAGATCCCGCCGGAATCCCGTAAAACCTGTGCATTTTTCAGCATTACGCCGTCCGGAACAGTCAACATCCGCAAACCGGGCGATTACATTGCAAAGATGATAGATTTTGCAGGCGGGACATATATATTTACGCCGGAAAATCTGCATGTCGATGAGAATGCGTTATCGACAATGAGCATTCAAATGGAGTCGTTTTATGAAACGGCAAAAAATGCAGATATCCTGATCTACAACAGCACCATTGAAGGACAATTGTCGCATATCAGTGATCTGATTGATAAAAGTGACGTATTTGCTGATTTTCGTGCAGTACAAAACGGGGATGTCTGGTGTACGGAACAAAACACATTCCAGCAAACGACCGGAGCCGCGGATATGATCGCCGATCTGCACCGGATCTTCACCGATGAAAGCGCAGATCATTTGACATATCTGTACAAAATCCCGGAATGAGGAGCAAACGATGAAAAACAGAGCGCTGCGCTGGACAATTTGCTTTCTGTTGCTGCTTGGATTGTCCGGCATATTATTCACGGCAAATCTCACGATCGGCAGCAGCAGCATGACCGGATCGGATGCATTTTCGGTATTGTTCGGCAAATCTGCGGATGCAGCAGCCCGCCGCATCATAGCAGACATTCGCCTGCCCCGTACCATAGCCGCACTGATACTGGGCGGCAGTTTATCGGTATCCGGATTTTTGCTCCAGAGTTTTTTCCGCAATCCGATCGCAGGGCCGTTTGTACTGGGCATTTCATCCGGTGCGAAACTGACCGTTGCACTGACCATGATCGCAGCATTACAGACAGGCTTCACCATGCATGCAGCCTCTATGGTCACGGCAGCTTTTTTCGGCTCGATCGGGTGCATGCTGCTGATTCTGTTGATCTCGCCGAAGGTAAAAAACATGGCACAGCTTATCATAACAGGTGTTATGATCGG
>DMBA01000172.1 GCA_003446315.1 Ruminococcus sp.
CTTTTATTTCGGCTTCGCCGCTTTTGCTTAAGTTGTTGGCATTGTTGGGGAAAGTAACCCGTAGGGCTGCTTCCGCCATTATCAATCTTTTTCAACTCTTGTGTGATTCTAAATCAGAACAGCGGACTTTATCTACAAGCTGAGATGAGCCGGATCATCAGCAGATCATCCGGCTCATTTTTATGATTTATTTTTTGCGCAAAAGGATCATTTCAGCGATATCAGAGGGAAATGCCGTTCAGCCGCAGGAGAGCGCGGGCAGTTTCGACGGAATCCACACCGACGGCATTTTTGACGGGTGCGAATTCTTTTTCCCGATCGACTTCATAGGCAAGGCAGCTTTCCTGGAGCCGCACGACATCGAGCGCAAGTGTTTCATATTTGAACGCATTGGGCACATCGGGATTGATTTCATGTCCTGCGAGATCCCGATACCGGATCTTTTTATGGACACGGTAAAGCGGGAGCCGGACGGCGAGTGTTTTGTCGAGCTGATCGACGCGGAACAAATAATTGAGGATCACGCCGTAGCGATAAGCCGGGAGTCCGTCTGCATCCAGACGGTTCCGGAGTTCATCGGTCATCTCAAAATACTCCACGATTGAAGGTCTGCCGTCTTCCAGGCACAGCACACCGACCTTCTCATCCGGCGCAGCTTTTGCGACAACCTTCGCACCGGAAGCCATACCGGAAGCGATGACAGCCCCGATAAAGCATGGATCGGCAGCCCGCTGCAAGACATTATCGACTGCAAAGACATTAAGCCATTCGATGCCGGATTCTTTCACGGTTCGGAGCATACCGGAATGCGCCATAGATTCATACCAGCCGCCGTTTCCGTTCGGTGCCGTCAGAATCAGCCGGTCGGCAGAGAGGAGAAAACGCCCGTCCTGACCGGTCACAGGGAGCTGCTCCTGTTCAAAGAAATGGATATAGTCAGGCTGATAGCCGAAAAAATGCTGTTCCTGAAAGAACTGCTGTGTTTCGGCGCGATTATCCGAGCTTGTCATGATAAACAGCGGGATCCATGTGCCGCACTGTTCCGCGGCATCGCAGAGATTCCGCATCAGGCATTCAAAGATATAGAGTTTCCGGGTCACGCCGATATTAAACATCCCTTTTGGATGGCGGAAACCGAGTCTGCTGCCCTGCCCGCCGGCAAGCAGCACCGCCCCGACCTTTCCGCTGCGCAAAGCCTGAAGCCCCAGTCTGGTATCGTTCTCATTTCTGTTTCCGATTTCGGAGATATGTTCATGCGGAAAGGGGGAAAGCACACCGCGCTGCTGGCCGCGGTCTGTCTCATGCAGAACAGAAAGCGGGAGCGTATTCAATTGTTCCAGCAGCCGCATCTGCTGTGACCGCGTAAACGAACGGATCTGCGGGATCAGAGCAAGCTGACCGCAGCGAAGCAAATGTTCCTCGATTTGTTCCTGAACTGTTTTTGCTGCCATTGCTGTATCCTTTCTGTGTTTATGATTTACAGCGAAGCGATATAAAATAGCATAACACATTTGCAGCATCATTGTCAATACATTTGGGGAGTGTACCGATGCAGCGGGGAGAATTTCTCTGTTTTTTACGAATTTTCTGCAAAATGACCGCATTTCATGCAACGTGATCTTTTCATTTCAATTGTTGTCATTTTTCCGGAAAGGCTGTCTTCGCAGATTTTTTTACATGATATTTCCAAAAATCCGTGTTATACTGTAGCCATGAGAACGGGACACGAAAGCGCATCCGGTTCGGTTCAAACAGCAGCATTTCATATATTTTGAATGTTTGTATCATCATAAAGGGTACAGAGACGGGGCACCGCTTACGACTGTACAAATTGATAGACAAATGAACCGCGTATTCCGAAAGCGCATCGTTACTGAAACGGTTCTGACAGCAATCACCCTTGGGACGCAGAGGGATCGGAGCCAACGGCTTGCGGTCGCTGCATATGGGATATGAACCGTGTCCATCTGATGATTATGTATCACAGAGACCCGTTTATCTGAAAAAGGCACAAACAGCAATCTTTCTGATAAAACATGATCCGTTTTAGAATGTGCCTTGAAGAAATGTCTGCCTGCGGCACAAACAGCAATCATCATGTTTCATCTTTTAAATGAATACGATGTGCCGCGAGAGGCAGATATCCCGCAAACGAAACATAACCGGAGAAAGGAGCCCGTTATGACAAACTTTTTGCAGCAATTAAAGGCAGAATCGAACCGCGCCTATACAGAAAACGGTGCTCTGACGCATCGTACATCGGCATCTGACTGTCTGGATCTGTTTTTCCGGATGGGCGGCATGCGCGGCGCAGCAGAGCAGGACATCGTCCGAACTGTTCTCCGCGCATACGCAGAAGACCCGCTGAAAACGCGGAAGATCCTGTTTTACGGCAGAGACATCCGCGGCGGACTGGGCGAACGCCGATTCTTCCGCACCGCGATCCGCGCACTGGCGATGCAGGATCCGGAAGCAGTGTGCCGGAATCTTCCGCTGTTCGTTCAGTACGGCAGATGTGATGACTTCTGTGCATTGCTGGATACGCCGTGTGAAGCCGCAATGTTCTGCTATGTCCGCGCAGAGCTGAATGCAGACTGTGCACGCATGGCAGCAGGCGAATCGGTCACGCTGCTGGCAAAGTGGCTGCCTTCCGTCAATGCGTCCTCTAAGGAGACCTGTGCAATGGGCAGAATCTTTGCAAAGAAGCTGGGCATGACCCCTGCGGCATACCGGAAAACGCTTTCGGCACTGCGCCGGCACATCGGGATCATCGAGAATCCGCTGCGCGAATCGGATTACACCTTTGATTACGAAACGCAGACATCGGGTGCGATGTTCAAATACCGCAAAGCGTTCCTGCGGAACGATGCCGAACGGTATCAGACGTATATTGAAAAGGTACATGCACATCAGGCAAAGATCAATGTACAAACGCTGTATCCTTATCAGATCGTCAGAGCCTGCAAGGGCACAGCGGGTGCATACAGCTGGACATTCCCCGCACCGCAAACGCTGCCCGAAGCAGAACGCCGCGCACTGGATGCGGCATGGAAGAATCTGCCGGTATACGGCGCAGAGCAGGAAAATGCGCTGGTGGTGGTAGACGGTTCCGGCTCTATGTACGGCAACGAAGATATGCGCCCGATCGACACAGCGCTTTCGCTGGGCATATACTTTGCAGAGCACAACCGCGGTACCTTTGCAGGACATTTCATCACATTCTCGCGCACCCCGAAGCTGGTCGCAGTAAAGGGCAGAGACATCGCCGAAAAGGTATACGAATGCGCAAAGTACAACGAAGTTGCAAACACCGATCTGGAAGCGGTCTTCCGGCTGATCCTGAAGACGGCAGTATGCAACCGCACCCGACAGCAGGACATGCCCGCAACGCTTTACATCATATCCGATATGGAATTTGACCGCTGTATTGACGGCGGCAACAACCGCACCCTGTTTGAGCAGATGACAGCGCTGTATGCAAATTACGGTTACCGGCTCCCGCAGGTGGTATTCTGGAATGTTGCAAGCAGAAACCAGAATATTCCGGTCACCTTCACACAAACAGGAGCCGCGCTGGTATCGGGGGCATCTCCGGTGATCTTCAACATGGTGATCGGCGGAAACATCACGCCGGAAGTCATCATGGATCAGATTCTGGAAAACCCGCGTTATGCGGCTGTCTCCTGATATACGAAAAGCATTGCCGCAGTAAAACTGCAAAAGAAAGCGAACTGTTCTTCAAAAGAGCAGTTCGCTTCAGTCTGTCGAGAAACTTCC
>DMBA01000371.1 GCA_003446315.1 Ruminococcus sp.
TCACCGCACTGATGATGAGATCCTGAAGCATCTCGATGTCTTCCTTATCAACAACTTCCGGCTTGATCGTGAGCGACTGGATGGTTTTCTTACCGGTCAGGGTCACGCTGACTGCGCCGCCGCCTGCCTGCGCATCAAATGTACGCTGCTCGATGTCTTCCTGAAGTGCAGTGATCTGATCCTGCATTTTGCGTGCCTGATGGATCATGGAGTTCATGTCCTGGCCGCCGCCCTGAAATTGCTTCGGTACTCTGGATTTCATAAGAATTCTCCTATCATTTTCAAAAATAATTTATATGAAGCTGCTCTGCCTGACAATGGTTGCAGCTTTCATGACGTTTTATAAGGCAGATTCGTCCTGTTCTGCAACAGCGATCCCCTCTGCCCTGGCGCGTGCAAGCAGCGCATCAACAGGCGGATTGCCTGCGTCATTCGGCTCCTCTGTCTTGAACCGGATGCTGTATCGCTTGCCCAGCACATGATACGCTGCGGAACCCAATGCAGCGGCATCCTGCGTGGTAAACAGCCGCTTGAACAGCCGGTTCCGCACGACCATCAGCAGCACGTTGGCGCTGTCATTCGCATATGCCTGCGAATCTTGCAGCAAGCCTGCCACCGACGGATTCATTTCAAAGAATTTCTCCAGCACTTCTGCCCAGTTTGCCACCGGCTGATACAGTGCCGGATCCGGTTTCTGCTCGACTTGCAGGCTCTGTGCCGGTACTTTGCCGCTTGGCTCACGGCTCTTGCGCGGCGCTGCCGGAATCTTCGGATTCTGCGCAGGTACGCCGTTTCTCAGCATCTCTGCGATCTGCTTCTCAAGCTGTGCAACGCGCTCCGTTAAGGCGCGGACATCGCCTTGCTGTGCCTGCATGTCCGTACACAGACGGATCAGCGTCAGCTCCAGCTCCATCCTGCGGTTGCCCGATCTTGCCATGCGGTCGCAGCACTGCCGCACCGCATTCAGCGCACGCAGCACATCCGGCAGCGTGAACTGCCCGCCGATCTCTTGCAGCACCGCAAGATCATCCGGCATCAAATCTGTCAATCCCGGATCTTCCGGCGCGCTCTTCAACAGCATCAGGCTGCGAAGCTGCTGCGAGATCTCGTCTGCAAACCGCGTCATGTCTTTCGATTTCTGATACAGCGTTTCCACACATTCCAGTGCGGCGGCTGCATCATGTGCCGCAACTGCACGCAATACTGCAAAAATGGATTCTGTGCCCGCTGCGCCGACTGCCGTTTCCACAGTTTCTGTATCAATCTCATCCGATACGGCTGCGCACTGATCCAGCAGGCTCAGTGCATCACGCATACCGCCGTCTGCAAGCATGGCGATGCGGTGCGCGGCTGCATCCGATACCGTGAAGGACTCATGCGATGCGATATACTGGATCCGTCCGGCAATGTCATTCGGCAGGATCCTGCGGAAATCAAACCGCTGGCAGCGCGAAAGAATCGTTGCCGGTACTTTGTGGATCTCCGTTGTTGCAAACGCAAATTTGACATACGCCGGCGGTTCTTCTATGATCTTCAGCAGCGCATTGAACGCGCCCGCTGACAGCATGTGTACTTCGTCTATGATATACACCTTGTACCGGCACCGCACCGGCATATATGCCGCATTTTCACGCAGTGTCCGCACTTCTTCCACACCGTTATTCGATGCGCCGTCAATTTCTATGATGTCGGTCAGTGTTCCCGCTTCCGCATCCTTGCAGATCTCGCATTCCAGACACGGATTGCCGTTCTGCGGATTCAGACAATTCACCGCCTTCGCAAAGATGCGGGCGCTCGTTGTCTTTCCGGTGCCGCGGGAACCGGTAAAAAGATATGCATGCGCCGTTTTATTGCGCATGATCTGGTTTTTCAGTGTTTTTGTAATGTGCGGCTGCGCGACGATATCATCAAACGTCTGCGGCCGCCACTTCCGATATAGTGCTTCATAAGCGGACATCAATCTCACGCTCCTTGCGTGAACGCTGGAAAATCAGCAGGATTACGCGCTTTCTTCTGCGCCATCGGATTCTGCTGCCGGATGCTTTCCGGTTTTCTTATCCCATTCCGGATGCTCCTCCAGCATCAGCGTTCTGGTATCTTCATAATACCGGCGAAAACGGGACGGATCCTCCAGCCGGTTGACAAGTGCTTTATAATGATAATCCTGTGCGGCTTTGAAATCGCCCCGCTGCAGGGAGACGATCGCCATGCCGCTGAGGGCAAAGGCATAGTTCTTCTTCTCTGTGATGGAGCGCTGGAACCATTCTGCTGCCTGCTCCGGCATATTCTGCCGAATGTACAGATAGCCGATGTCCGTATACAGAAAATAAAATTCTTCCGGCGGATCGTGCTCCAGAATGTCACAGAAGATCTCATAGCTTTCCCCAAAGCTGCCGCCTTCGGCATAACTGCGTGCTTCAAATAACTGCGCAAACGGCTTCGAAAAGCCGTTCCGGATCGCTTTCTCATAATATGGGATCGCATTTGACGGACATGACAGCATCTGATAGCAGCGCCCGATATAAAACGAAAGCACGCCGGTTTCGGCGTCTGTCAGTTCATATTCCTGTACTTCCAGAAACAGATCCAGCGCTGTGCGCGGCTTGAGCTTGGAATATGCTTCCACCCCGTCACAGAAAAGCCTGTCCTGTTTGCGGATCCCGCTGAAACTCTTGCCGATCAAATGTGCATCCGAACGGATCGCTGCATGGATCAGGCTGCGGTACTGCACCACACATGTCGTGATAAATGCAGTCGCATAACAGATCAGCAGCAGCCGCAGATAGACCGCCGGCGAAAAGGATACGTCATGCGGCGTTCCGCGCACCACAAAGGACAGCAGCAATACCATAAAGATCAACATGCCCGGCATCGCTGCCGCAAATGCGATCCGCAGCAGTTCCTTTGCATATTTTCGGATTATACTGCCCATAACAACCTCCGATCTGAATATGCAGAGACAGGAAAAATTCCGGAGCATAGGTGTGCAGGCTGACTGCGGCACGCCAAGCGCTCCGCTTAATGCTGCTCGGTTCCCCGCCTGACATGGTTCACGGTGCTTCGCTGCACAGGGCCCGCACACCTATAATCCGGAATTTCCAGTTATGTAATTCGGGCACCGCGGGTTCTCCCCGCGTTCTGGTATCATTATACCACATTTCTTTCTAAATTTCAAGGGGTAAATTGTGTTTTCTGATAATTTTTGCAAATT
>DMBA01000069.1 GCA_003446315.1 Ruminococcus sp.
CCGTCTGTCACGAGCGCAGGCACTTTCCCGTCATAATCACAATATGCAACAATATTGCGATCATCACAGAATGCCTGATAGCTGTGCACAAAATAAGTATACACAGGTGTTTCGATGGCTTTCAGCAGTGCACACTCCTGTGTAATCACGAGTTCATTCCATCCCATGTGCGGAATGATGACCTTTTTCGACGGAATCCGGTGCACTTCGCCGGGAATCAGACCAAGTCCGCTGCATTCGCCGTTTTCGTCGGACTTATCAAAGAGCATCTGCATACCAAGGCAAATGCCGAGCAGCGGTTTTTTCTGCGCATTTTCCCGGATCATATCGACCAGACCGGTTGCACGCAGTGACTCCATCGCAGCCGGAAACGCGCCAACGCCCGGCAAAATCACAGCATCTGCGCGGTTTATGGCATCGGCATCCTTTGTCACTTCATGCTCGATCTGCAAATATTTGAGTGCATTGCAGACAGAAAACAAATTGCCTGCACCGTAATCAATAACAGCGATCATCAAAGTGCTCCTTTCGTTGACAGCACAGAGCCGTCTGTATTCTCCTGAATGGCTGCTTTCAGCGCATGTGCAAATGCTTTGAACAACGCCTCACACTTGTGATGATCGTTTTTGCCGTAGCACATATCAAGATGCAGCGTGATGCCGGCATTGACTGCCAGAGCGCGGAAGAATTCTTCTGTCAGGCAGGCATCATACTGCCCGATCATCTGATTGGTAAATTCTCCGCGGAACACCACAAACGGGCGATTGGAGAGATCCAATGCGCAGAAAGAAAGCGCCTCATCCATCGGAATATAGGCACTGCCGTAACGTGCAATGCCGGATTTATCGCCAAGTGCCTGCATCAGCGCCTGACCGATCACAATACCGGTATCCTCAACGGTGTGATGACCGTCCACATGCAGATCACCGTTTGCATGGACATCCATGCTGATGCCGCTGTGACGCGCCATTGCCGTCAGCATATGGTCAAAGAAACCGATTCCGGTTGTGATATTGCTTTCTCCTTTTCCGTCCAGCCGAACGGTCACAGTAATCTGTGTTTCTCTTGTATTCCGGGTGACAGTTGCTTCGCGCATTTGATACCTCCCTGTATCATTCATCCATCATGATTCTGCAACGGAAGCACGATCCGTTTGCATATTTTTCACGGCATCTCATAAATGTCGGTCACATTCCAGAAACCCGAGTCGTCTTTCCGGATCTCACAGCGCACCAGACACTCCTGACAGTCATTTATCAGATCGCCGTTTTCATCATACCGCTGCAGCGAATACGTCATCCAAACGCCGCCGCTGGTACCGCGGATCATCGTTTTATGGAACCGGACGCTGGAATCCACACTGTCCGGCTGCTTACAATACTGGAACCAATAGAACCTGGAAAGTGCGCCTGCATCCGGTGCATGTTCCGCCGCGCCTGTATAATCCATGCAGGTTTTTGCCCGCTGCATGATCTCTTTTCCGATTTTTTCTTCTGCAAAGGTTTGAAACGATAACAGTTCTTTGGCATAGGGGCTGAAGTTTGTCCTGATTTCCCGGTTTGGGAAAACATGTCCGGAAGGGACGATCCGCCAAATGCAGCAGGCTTCGCAGAGAATAAACGCACCGCAGATCAGCCAGACACTTCTTATGCTGCGTTTTAAGTTAAACGAATGTTTCATCTTATCTTCTCCGTGCCTTTATTTCTGGTATTGTTATATATTATACTGTTATGCAAAGATCGAGAGCATCAAATCATACCACATATGGAGGAGCACCGGCAGCAGGAGATTTTTGGTTTTCAGGAAAATATAGCCTGTCACAACGCTGAATACGATGATGGAAAGAAAGCCGAATCCGGTAAACGCCTGTACAAAGATGCCCTCGTCGATCCATTTCGGGAAATGGATCGCAAGAAACATCAGCGCATTCAGACCGAGTGCGGCTGCATCATTGGTCTTTTTCGCAGTCGCATTGAGCATCCAGCCGCGAAATACGGCTTCTTCGGTGATGCCGACGATCAGCAGCCAGAGATGCGTTCCGATGTGAAAATCCGGATTCAGAGCGAGTGTTCCTTTGAACAGCTTGAGCAGCGGGAATGAAACAAGCGTATAAACCAAAAAGCTGATGAGTACGATCTTCAGCGGCGGCTTACTCGTGAACATCTCACGGAAGCCGACCTGCATTTCATCGCTGTAACGACGCGCCAGAAGAAGTGCCGGAACTGTCCAGACAGCCAGCTTGAGCAGACCGAACAGGATCTCATGCAGTGCGCCCTCCGGCAGAATTTCTGTGACGGCAGGCTCGATCAGAAGCTCTTTGCACGTCCAGAAACCGTAGAGGAAAACTGCATAGATCAGGAATGCAAGCATTTTCGATGATTTTTTCTGTATTTGTTCATTGCGTATGGTTCGTTCCGGCATTGTATACTCCTTCTGATTATGATATCAAAATCGTTTGATTACAGAGCAGCAAGCTCTTTATATTGCTCTTTCAATGCCGGATAGATCTTCCGGTAGAGCTGATAGTAGTTTTCATAGACCGGCACAGATTCTGCATTCGGTGCACATGTCTTATCCGTGCCGATGATCGCAGCACAGGCTTCCGGAACAGATGCATATGCACCGGTACCGACCATTGCGAGAATTGCGACACCGAGTGCCGGGCCTTCTTTTGATTTCGTGGTCTGGATGGGGCAGTTAAAGAGATCTGCGAGCATCTGCCGCCAAAGCGGTGAAGATCCGCCGCCGCCGCAAGCCATCATATCTTCCACAGTAATCTGCATCTCGCGGAATACTTCGAGGCAGTCGCGGAGCGAATAAGTAACGCCTTCCATGACCGCACGGAGCAGATCACGCTTCTGATGCATTGCGGACAGACCGAAGAACACGCCTCTGGCATCTGCATCAAGATGCGGTGTACGCTCGCCCATCAGATACGGCAGATACAGCAGACGGTTTGCGCCGATCGGAGACTGTTCTGCTTCTTTATCCATCAGATAATATTCATCAACGCCCATGCCTTTTGCGGTCTGCTTTTCGGCATCGCAGAACTGATCGCGGAACCATTTCAGCGAAAGACCTGCACCCTGTGTTACGCCCATGACATGCCAGCAGCCGGGCACCGCACAGCAGAATGTATGGACTCTGCCCTTGGGGTCGATCGAAATTTTGGAGCTGTGTGCAAACACAACACCGCTTGTGCCGATCGTGGTAAATGCCTTGCCGTCAGAAGCAACACCCGTGCCGATCGCAGCCGCAGCATTATCGCCGGCACCGCCGACAACCGGTGTTCCGGCTGCCAGACCGGTCTGTCTTGCAGCTTCTTCGGTCAATGTACCGGTAATTTCCGGCGATTCATAGACCTTTGCGAGCAAATTCTTATCAATATCGAGCTTTTCGAGCACTTCATC
>DMBA01000337.1 GCA_003446315.1 Ruminococcus sp.
GTGAAACCAATTGCAATTTTCCTGTTAATGTGTTATAAGCGGGGAGCCCCCGCTGGCGTTGATCTAAAGTTCGCCGGAAAATAAACAGCGCTGCGATCGGGTGTTCCTATGTGAAACCAATTGCAATTTTCCTGTTAATGTGTTATAAGCGGGGAGCCCCCGCTGGCGTTGATCTAAAGTTCGCCGGAAAATAAACAGCGCTGCGATCGGGTGTACTTGCGTGAAACCAATTGCAATTTTCTTGATAATATGTTATAATAGCAATCAGATACGATATCAAATGCAGACGGTGTCATATCAATTCCAAAGAACGGGGGAAATGCAATGGATTATCTGAAATGCATCAAAGAAAGACGGAGTGTACGCACATTTGACGGCAGCCCACTTTCGGCAGAACATCTTGAGAAGCTGAATGTTTATCTCAAAACGATCACAAATCCTTATGGGATCCCTGTTGATTTTTACCTGCTCGACAAAGCAAAATACGGGCTGTCCAGTCCTGTGATTACAGGCGAAACGATGTATGTAACCGCAAAAGTGAAACCGGTTCCGCACAGCGAAGAAGCATTTGGTTATTCCTTCGAACTGCTTGTATTATATGCGCAGTCGCTAGGGATCGGAACAACATGGATCGGCGGAACAATGAAACGTGCCGTATTTGAAAACGCGGTACAGCTCAGCGACGATGAGCGCATGTATTGCGTCAGTCCCATCGGATATCCTGCGAAGAAAATGTCCCTGAAAGAAACCGCTATGCGTCTGGGCGTAAAAGCCGATCAGCGAAAACCATCAAATGAACTGTTCTTCGAAAACGATTTTTCCGCACCGCTGCATCCGGAGCATGATACAATCAAACATGCATTGGAAGCCGTCCGGCTGGCACCGTCAGCGGTCAATAAGCAGCCGTGGCGAATCGTAAAATGCGAAAATGCATTCCATTTTTACGAGAAGCACAATAAGGGATATTCCGGTGAGAAAACCGGCGATATGCAGAAAATCGACATCGGAATTGCACTGTGCCATTTCATTTTGACAGCCGGCGGAAATTTGACTGTTTCGGATCCGGGGATACAGACTGCAAGTGATATGGAATATATTGCAACAGTCAGCATATAAGCAACGATTATCAGTTCAGCATCAGCGCATTTCACGGATTCCAATGCGCTTTCTCAAATATCAAAAAAAGCGGGGCAGAAATCAAAAAATCTGCCCCGTTGATATTACATGCAAATCACACAGAATGTTCAGAAAAGCATTCCGCGTTTCCCTGAGAATTCAGGTTTCCCAACTGCCGAGATCAATGAATTCCGGTGTTTCTGCAATGCCGTTCGTATCCGGAAAAACCGCCTGCAATCTGCGTGTATCATAGTCCGCAAGCACGAGATGCACCACACCGCCGCTTCTGATCCGCACAAGATCATTGTCAAGCTGCTCCGATGTCAGAAGCTCCTTATAGCGGCTGACCGTCAGCCCGCGCTGACCGCAGAAAAGATCATGATAGCGGTTCCAGCGAATGACATTGTTTGCATTGTAGGTAAGCTGATCGGCATTGCCTTTCGCTGCAAAGGAATTGACCACACAGAGAAATGCCGGATCATCCCAGCGCAGACCGTCATGCAGTGCAGTATTTGCATCCCGCAGCAGCGGCGTACCGTCATCCGGTTCCACACTCAGCTCCGCAACGCAGGCATCCTCTGCATCCGTACACAGCACATTCACACAATATGGATAATGCTGTGCGTTATCTCTCAGAAATTCTGCCGCTTCCCTTGCATGTATACAATGTTCCAGTGCATAGCGAATATCATAGGTATAGCTGCGTTTATCATCGGTCGTATACGGAACATGTTCCTTGCTGCCGACATCGAGAATGCTCATCATCACACCGTCATGATTGATCGCAGTCAGGATCGACATAATGCCGAACAGTGTTACCGATGTAAAGCTCGACGCTCCGTTTTGAATGTGCATCAGTGTATGCATGGTGCAAAGCTGATTCTCGCTGCCAAGCTGCCATTCCAGTATCCGGCTGGTGATGCGTGCACCCGATGCCGTTGCAGAGCCGTCTGCCGTGAGCGCACTGCAAGCCGTGCCGCGGAGTACATCCGGCACAAGCTGAATCAACTGCGCTTCCCCGCGTGAAAGGATCCCGTCATCTGAAAAGCCCTCTGCATCGCCGCAGATGCCGTCTGCAAACCCGCGGATCTCGTCCTGATATTCTTTCCGCAGCGCATTGCAGATCGTGTTTGTGCGCTGCTCAATTGCCGTATAATCCCCTGCTAAATTCGGAAACGCCGCCTTGATATTCTCATAGAGATATTCCTCGACGATTGCCGGATAATTCCCGCGCACCTTCACGATTGCTTCCGCATAGGCAGCCCCGATCTCATATGGTGAACCCTTGCTGTAATCAAGCGTCACATCATAATAGCTTTTCAGGCACCGGATTTTGCAGGCACCGTCTCCTGTGATGACCGTTTCAACCGTTTCCATTGCCTGCTCTGCCGTCGGCGCAATGCCCTCATAATGGCGCTCCGCATAGATATCCGCAACCGGCTTGAGATCACTTGCACCCTGTTCCGGCGGGTTAAAATCCGCATATCCCTGCCGACCGCAGCCCGTCAGCAGCAGCATTGCAGCAGCGTATATCATAAACCATTTTTTCATGCAGCGCTCCTTTACCATCCCTGTTCCATGAGCCATTTGCTGAGCCGCTTCTCACGTTCACTCATATCGGCATCTTCCGCCGGTTTTCCAAGCGGCATTTCACCCTGAATACTGCCGTCCACCAGATACAGCACGCGCTCACTCATGGCAGCAACGCGAACACTGTGCGTCACCATGAGGATGCCGGTGCCGCTGCGCCAGACATTGACCATTTCCTGCATGACATCCGCCGCTGCTTTGGAATTGAGTGCGCCGGTCGGCTCATCCGCAAAGAGGATCTTCGGCTCATTGATGAGCGCTCTGCAAAGACAGGCACGCTGCAATTCGCCGCCTGAGACTTCCGTGATCTCATGCTTTGCGATCTCCGAGATTCCGACACGCGCCATCAGTTCTTCTGCACGGCTGTTTGCCTGTGTACGCGGTGTCTCCGCCTGATACGCCGGCAATACAATATTATCGAAAATACATAGTTTTTTCATCATATACATCTGCTGGAAAATGAAGCCCATTTTCGTCAGACGGAGATGCGTAAGCTCATTTTTTGTCATGGCGGAGAGTGCTTTTCCCTCAAACAGCACCGATCCCGCTGTGACAGTATCCATCCCGCTGACCGTATACAACAGTGTCGATTTTCCGCTGCCGGACGGCCCCATGACCGTCACAAATTCGCCTGCCTGCATCGAAAAACTGACATCACTGAGCACGGTATTCTCCTGTTTTTTGCCTGTATATGTTTTGCACAATCCATTGACTGTTATCAGATTCTCCATAAATTCCACCTCTTATTCTTCTGTTATTCTGCGAATATCAATGCTGCGGATCCGGATGAGTGTCAGCCGTGTGACGAGCAGCGCAATGCCGATGACCGTACCCGGAATGACAAGAAAACTCACCGGAAATTCAAACAGGAACCGAAGCCCGGTCACCCGATATTGCCGCATAAAGAGCCGGAAGAACGGTGTGCCGCAGCTCCAGAAGATGATCTCGCCCAGCACAGCAGAGACAAGCGTCAGGCAAAGAATCCGCAGCATATGCCACCATCGGATCGTGCCGCTGCGGAAGCCCATGCTTTTCAGCAGTGCGATCTCCGGCACTTCCTCTGTGAGAAATACGTTTTCATAGAGATAAGTGATGAGCGCAAGCACAAACAGCACAGCCGTTCCGACGACTGCTTTCAGTGTACGGAAAATGCTGTCAAAATCCGAAAGATCCCGTTCAACCGCCTGCTGTGCATCAAATACCTGTTCCTCGCCGTACAGTTCCCGAAGCTGCGCGATCACAGCGGGTTTCTCCTTTTCCGGCGCGTCGATCACATAGCCGCTGGATGTGTTATAGTAAACATAGCCGTCCTGATAGCCGTCCCAGAGAACGATGGACGGTGTTCCCATTTCCATGGCATCATAAAGCCCTGTGATCGTAAGCGTGCGGGTGTGTTCCACAGCATCGGTGCGGTCTGCATTCTGCTCATAGAGCACTGCTTTGACCGTGCTGCCGGGTGTAATCCCATATTGTTCCGCCGTAAACGCACTCATAGCCGCTTCGTTCTCCGCCTGCGGCGCACGTCCGCCTTTCTGATACGTCATCTTTTCAGCAGCACCGTCATTCCAATAAACATAGAACGATTCTTCAATGCCATCCAGTGCAATGCTACCGTCACCGACATGGAACGTATCAATATATGCAGGAATGCCGGCATCAGCGATCTGCCGGTTAATCACAGTATAGGAATCCTCGCCGTTTTTCTCACATTCTGTGTTGATCTCATCCCATTGCTCATCGGTGAGGATCAGCTTGAAATCGTAGGTATGATAGAGCCATACGCGGGTATAAGATGGATTGATGACACTGTTCTTTGCATGGAACGGCAGCAGCAGAATCACAATGCCGAGCGTATAGGCTGCGATCAGGAACAGATACCGTTTGAGCCGTGAGAACAGGTCGTGCAGCGCAAGGAAAAGCGGCACGCGCATCTTCCGGCGGTGATGCAGATAAAACGGCGTATTGCCTGAAAATCGTTCGCCGTGATTTTCACCGTGCAGCGCGTCGATTACAGATATTTTTTCGATGCGGCGCATGACGATCATGGAAAACAGGATCATGACTGCGATGATGCCCGCAACACACAAAATACCGATCAGATACATCTCCCACCGCTGCGGCAGAATCTCATCCGGCCCGAACATACTGACCACCAAGCCGGAAAGCGGTATGCCGGCTGCGATCCCGATGATGCCGCCGATACATGCAAAAGCCGTATATTTTGCAGCGAACATCCAACGGAACCGGAAGGAATCGACTCCGAGCGCTTTCATCATGCCGATTTCTTTTTCTTCCTCTTTCAGCTCAGCGATCATTGTAAACCGGATCGTCATCAGAATAATCAGAAGCAGGAATACGCTGATGATGACCACGAAAACGGAGATCAGCTCCATCATGACAAACTCATCACTGACCGAACTGACATCCGCAAGCACATACGCATCCACCGATTCTTCCATGCCGACAATGAACCGATTCACCGCAGACGAAGAACTTTCATAGAGCCGGAAGCAGAACATCTCCGGGCTGTTGACCGTATCCGCGCTGAGGATCTCGTAATCCGCATCCGAAACCATGAAGCGGAGCACATAAGGCAGCGCGTTGTCTTTGAAAACCGTGCAGACCGTCAGCTCATAGACATTGCCGTACTGCGAAGTATACCGGATCGTATCCCCGACCCCGACACCGGTTCGGCTGCTGACACTGACCGGAATCGCAATGCTGCCATTCGGCACATAGAACGGTGCATCATTGAGATCATAGACCAGATCATGCGTTTTCGGCATCGCACACAGCAGCGGGATCTTATAATCCATCACCGGGTTTTCTTCTTCATCATAAGCCGGAAAGTCCATCGCGTCGGAACTGATACGAAACATCTTTTCGATGCTCCAGTCTTTCACATTTTCGTTCTGCGCAAGTGCTTTTTCCAGATTTGCCTGCTGCTGTTCAATCGTCAGATCGCGCTGCCGCGGGATCATCAGCACATCGGATTTGCAGCAGAGCGTTTCAGCATTTTTTCCGCGTGCCAGATTGGAAACGATCTGCACTGCCCCGACAAAAACCAGCAGCGATGCGACTGTGATAAACAAAAACAAGATGATGTTAAGTCCACGTTTTCGTTTCAGATCATTTTTCAGCATTTTGAAGTACATGCAGCGAACCTCCCGGATCCACAGATTTTCAGATATATTGTATCTGTTTCGATAGATATGAAATAGATTTATTATAACATATTATCAGGAAAATTGCAATTGGTTTCACG
>DMBA01000126.1 GCA_003446315.1 Ruminococcus sp.
ACCGCAGAGCTTGACGGGCTTGAGATTGACAACGCAGAAGACCTTTTTACCGACTAGATCTTCCGGCTTATACCACTTTGCGATGCCGGAAAGCACCTGACGTTCAGCCACGCCGTCAAAGAGCTGGAAGCAGAGCAATTTGCTGGACTTCTTGACCTTTTCGCACGCACGCACTTCCACCACACGGATATCCGATTTTGCAAACGTATCAATGTCGATCTGTTCTGCAAACGGCTGAACCGGGGGCAATTCCGGCGCATTCGCCGGCTGATGCGCAGCGATCATCTCAGCGATGAATTCCTCTGCATTGATGCGCTCAAACATCGGCTTTGCCTCACCGACCTTTGCGCCGTACTGCACGCCGCCGAAGACCTGATAGCGTTCAAGCTCACATGCCATTGCAGCGATCTCAGCGGTTTCGGGCGTATGCGCAAGGATTTTTTCGGAAGTCTGGGGCATAAAGGGCTTGAGCAGGCCGCCGATAATACGGATGCCGGAGAGCAGGTTATACATCACCTTCGCCAGACGCGCCTTCTGTGCCTCATCCTTTGCGAGCACCCACGGAGCAGTCTCATCAATATACTTATTGCAGCGGCTTGCGAGCGTCAAAACGGTTTCAAGCGCATCGCTCATACGGAAGCTGTCGAGCAGCTCTGTCATTTTCTGTGCTGTACCTTCTGCGACCGCTTTGAGATCCGCATCACAATCGGCATCGGGCGCTGATGCGATCAATTCGGCGGAAGGGATCTCGCCGCCGAAATACTTGTTGACCATCGCAACGGTACGATTGACGAGATTACCGATGGTATTGGCAAGATCGGAATTAAAGCGCTCGATCATGTTCTCATAAGTGATGGAGCCATCCTGTGCAAACGGCATCTCAGAGAGCAGGTAGTAGCGCACGGCATCCACGCCGAACTTTGCAACGAGTTCGTCGGCATAGATCACATTGCCGCGGGACTTGCTCATCTTATCGCTGCCGAACAGCATCCACGGGTGACCAAAGACCTTTTTCGGCAGCGGCACGCCGAGTGCATGCAGCATGATTGTCCAGTAAATGCTGTGGAAACGCACGATGTCCTTACCGATGATATGGACATTTGCGGGCCAATATTTTTTGAACAATTCATCGTGATTGCCGTTGACATCATAGCCGAGGGCAGTGATATAGTTTGAGAGTGCGTCGATCCAGATATAGATGACATGCTTGGGATCAAACGGCACGGGAATGCCCCATTTGACAGTTGTACGGGAAACGCAGAGATCCTGCAAACCGGGCTTGATGAAGTTATTGAGCATTTCCTTTTTACGGGCTTCCGGATAGATGAAATCGGGGTTATTCTCGATGAAATCCTCGATCCAGTCCTGATACTTGGACAGCTTCAGGAAATAGGCTTCTTCCTTGGCATCGCGGACTTCTCTGCCGCAATCGGGACACTTGCCGTCAACGAGCTGCGACTCTGTCCAGAAAGACTCACAGGGCGTGCAGTATTTGCCGACATATTCGCCCTTATAGATATCGCCCTGATCCCAGAGGCGCTGGAAGATATCCTGCACGGTTTTGGTATGCTTCGGATCCGTTGTGCGGATGAACTGATTATAAGAAGTATTCAGCAAATCGCAGATCTCGCGGATCTCACCGGCGACCTTGTCAACATGCTCCTGCGGCGTAATGCCGGCTTCTTTTGCGATCTCCTCAATTTTCTGACCGTGTTCGTCAGTACCGGTGAGGAAATAGACATCGTAGCCCTGCATTCTGCGGAAGCGGGCAAGCGCATCGGTCATCACGATTTCGTAGGAGTTTCCGATATGCGGTTTACGCGAAGTATACGCGATAGCTGTTGTTAAATAATACGGTTCATTCATAGAAATGTCCCCTTTCACAATGATATACGCCTTTATTATAGCACATATCGGGAAAAAAAGCAATGGTTCCGCATACAAAAAACGTGCATTCCATATAAAAACAGCAGCGCTCCCATCTAATGATACGAGGGAACGCTGCAAATGCACAGAGTTTTTACAGATCAATTCATATCATACAGCACAAGGGTCAGCCATAACGAAAAAATGAGCCATAGCACTGCCCCGATGAATGCCATCCAAAACGCAGGTGAGGAATGCGGATTGCCGGAATAGAACGGTTCCATGCACAGCAGGATTCCGGAAAAAATCTGAGACATAATCAAAAAGATCATTTTTATTTTCATATAGCGTGTGCGTTCATTCCGATTTTCATATAGATACGCCGCACATGCCAATGAAATAAAGATCAAAATACCGTCTGTTCTCATATCATTACCGCCCAGCGCCATGAGCACAACTCCTGCAATACAAATTACAGAAAGCAAGAGAATCATTTGTATCTTTTTCATGCTTCAAATACTCCGACAAAAAAGGAGACAGTCCTTGCGAACTGTCTCCCCCATTGATCTTTCGATCAGAATATGCAGTTGATATTACTCGTTGATTGCAGTAACAACGCCGGAACCAACAGTCTTACCACCCTCACGGATAGCGAAACGGAG
>DMBA01000275.1 GCA_003446315.1 Ruminococcus sp.
AATTCACTTAGGGGCACCCTCTATCGCAGGGTGCCCCTCTCCGGAAAACGATCCACTGGATCGTTTTCTCGGATTCACCCCTGCGGAGCTCCTTGCATGCGGGGTATTTCGCTCACTGCGGTGAGCGACCAGAGGCTCTGCCTCTGGACTCCGCGAGCTTTTGAAAAAGCTCGACCAAAACTTTTATTTAGGCTTCGCCGCTTTTGCTTAAGTTGTTGGCATTGTTCGGGGGACATATCCACTTTTTCGCTTTCTTCCTGCATCACAGACCGATACACGTCACAATCAGCATGACCGCACTGAAAATCAGCAATGCAATCGCCTGAACTGCAACAAATATCAGCAGTTTCTTCTGCGATCCGCGCTTTTTCAGTTCCTTTGCCTGCTCAATGGCATCCAGTGTTTCACCGTTCAGGAATGCAAGCACCTCATGATAGGTCTGTATATCATGATCCTGCCGGATCTGTTCCGTTTCACGAAATGTCATGATAATACTGACCGATAATGCGCCTGCTGCCAGACACCCAAGGATCAGACCGATCTCTCCGCCGTACTCGACCAGCAATGTTACGCCGAACATCAGGGCAACCATTTCCACGACAAACGCCAACCGTAATTTTTTGAATCTGCCGGCATCTTCTTTTTTCACTGTGTCTTTCATCATCTCAACATCTCCTTTTAT
Organism: Ruminococcus sp.; assembly: GCA_003446315.1. Taxonomy (GTDB): domain Bacteria; phylum Bacillota; class Clostridia; order Oscillospirales; family Ruminococcaceae; genus Firm-04. The sequence continues at coordinate 683 of DMBA01000275.1, forward strand.
CAATTCATCAAGCGAAACGCCGAAGATATCGCTCAGGATCAACAGACTGTGCACATCCGGATAGCTTTTTTCAGTCTCCCAGTTTGAAACAGTCTGCCGGCTGACATAAGCGTGTTCTGCAAGCGTTTCCTGCGACCATCCCTTTTCCGTCCTGAGTCTTTTGATCGTTTTGCAAAGTTCCATCGTGTTTTCCCCTTTCTGCCGATCCATCCCCCGGCTGACCTTATCATAGCACGTTCCGGTCGGAATTGCAACCAAATCGACTTTCCATCCCCCAAAATGCAGTGTCAAAATGCTTTGACATCCCTTTTTTACACGGATTTCAGCGCATTCTCCGCGGTTTGACCGGCATGCGCACAGAACACCGTTGCCCGGCACTTGACAAATCCCGAAAAACACGTTATAATGAATAAGAAATGCAGCGATGGGAATTAAGATCGGATCTGCGTCTTGCAGAGAGCTGCCGCCTGCGCCTTCTGTGCGCATCACCGCTGAAAGGCAGTATTCGCAGCCGTTCATGTCATCCCGGAGCAGCCGTGCCGAACATGCATATGCATCATTAAGTGCGGACGGGTTCTCCCGTGACAGAGAAGTGCATTCCTGATGCACATAAGCGGGCGCTTTGCGTCAATAAGAGTGGTACCGCGGAGTTTCACAGATATGTTCTTCGTCTCTTTCCTGCATACATTCTATGCGCGAAAGGGACGTTTGTTTTTCGTTACCGGAAGGAGATGCGATATGAGAATCACCGGCGCTAAAATCGTTGTCGAAACATTGCTGGAACAAGGCTGCAATACCCTGTTCGGCTATCCCGGCGGACAGGTCATTGATCTGTTTGAGGAACTGTATCAGCACCGCGACCGCATGCGCTGTATCATTACGGCACATGAACAGGGCGCTGCACATGCCGCCGACGGCTATGCCCGTGCAACCGGATCGGTCGGCGTTGTCATGGCAACTTCCGGCCCCGGCGCAACCAATCTCATCACCGGCATTGCCGCTGCCTGTCTCGATTCTGTGCCGGTCGTCGCCATTACCGGCAATGTCCCTTGCAGCCAGATCGGGCGCGACAGCTTCCAGGAAGTCGATATTCTCGGGGTCAGCATGCCCGTCACAAAACATAATTTCATTGTCAAAGATGTCAATGAGCTTGCCGATACGATCCGTATGGCATTCAAAATCGCAAAATCCGGCAGACCCGGCCCCGTGCTGGTCGATATCCCCAAAGATGTCCAGACCGCATGCTGCGATTTTACGCCCTGCACAGAACCCATTGAACCGGCTCCGCTGCGTCTTGCTTCCAATCACCGGCTCCAAAAAGCTGCCGATATGATCGCAGAAGCACAGCGTCCCTATATCTACTTCGGCGGCGGCGTGATCTCCGGCAATGCTTCCGGTGAGATCATCGCACTCGCTGAGAAGATCAATGCCCCGATGGGCTGCTCGCTTATGGGGCTTTCCGCCGTCCCGTATGACCATCCGCTGTTTCTCGGTATGCAGGGCATGCATGGTCATTATGCCGCTTCTGCTGCTGAGGATGCTGCGGATCTCGTCATTGCGCTCGGTGTGCGGTTCAGCGACCGTGCAACCGGTAAAAAAGAACGATTCTCCAAGCATTTCAATATCATTCATATTGATATTGACGGTGCGGAGCTCAATAAAAACATCCCTGCACAGCTCACTGTCCGCGGCGATATCAAGGATGCCGCCGCACGGCTCTGCGATCTTGTGCAGCCAAAACAAAATCCCGGATGGCTTGCAGAGATCGCTGCACTCCGTCAGGAAGAACAGCAGAAAACTGCCGAATCGCATGCCGCCTGCATCGCCGCACAATCAGGCAGCTTCCTCACCCATTTCCAGATCATTGATGCGGTCGGCGCGGCTGCCGGCGAGGATGCCATCATTGCAACGGATGTCGGACAGCATCAGATGTGGACAGCACAGCGCTATCCGCTGCGGAAAAAACGCAGCTTTCTCTCCAGCGGCGGACTCGGTGCAATGGGATTCGGTATGGGTGCATCCATCGGGGCTTTTGCCGCAACCGGAAAACGCATCGTGCTCTTTACCGGCGACGGCAGCTTTGGTATGAATCTCAATGAACTGGCAACTGCCGTTTCCCAGCATGTCAAGCTCGTGGTCGTCGTGATGAATAACGGCGTGCTCGGCATGGTGCGGCAATTGCAGACGCTCTTTTATGACAGCCATTATTCCGGTACGGTGCTGGATCGCCGCACCGATTTCGTCAAGGCGGCAGAGGCATTCGGCGCAAAAGGTATGGCTGCGGAAACGCCGGAACAATTACAGTGCGCTGTCCGGGCAGCTTTTTCACAGGATGAGCCCTTTGTCATTGACTGCAAAATGAGTCCGGATGAATACGTTCTGCCGATGCTCCCGCCCGGCGGTTCCATTGATGACATCATTACGGTAATCAAATGAGGTGTACAGCATGGACAAACAATATGTAATCGGCGTGCTGGTTTCGAATATTTCCGGTGTGCTTTCCCGCGTATCCGGCATGTTTACGCGGCGCGGCTTCAACATCGACTGCCTGACCGTCGGCGAAACGGAATCGCCCGGTTTTTCCCGCATCACCGTTGCTTTTCACGGCGATGAGGATATCAAGGAACGCATTGTGACACAGCTCGAAAAGCTCCACGATGTCAAGGAAGTTGAGGTGCTGGATGAGCACGAAACCGTGATCCGGGAACTGCTGCTCATCAAGATCCGCAATTCACAGGAAAAACGACAGGATATCATGACTGCGGTCGAGATCTTCCGTTCAAAGATTGTGGATTATTCGAAATCGGCGCTGGTCTGTGAATTGACCGGCGAAACAACCAAAATCGACGCTTTTATTGATCTGATGAAGGATTACGGCATCATGGAAATGTGCCGCACGGGAATTGTCGCCATTGAACGCGGCGAAAACTGCCTGCGTACCATCGGCGAAAAAACAATCTGAGAAACGGTGATACGGTTATGGGAAGAAATAAAAAATTACAGGAAATCGACCTTTCCCTGAATTCGCTGGTCGTCTTCCGCAAGCTGCTGACCCATGAGGTCATTCTGCCGCTGCGGGCACTGCTGGATACGGAATCTATGGATCCCATGATCCAGCTCCGGCAATATACGGAATTTATCTCACGGCTCTATGCGCGAAGCACCAACCTCACGGAATATGTCTTCCGCCTGATCTGCGAGGACGATAATTTCTATGTGCGGGCTGTTGCAAGCGGCGCGGAAGTCGATCCGATGCTCGAAGCATGCGTGCAGAATGAGCTTGCGATCTTGCAGCGCCTTGCCCGGATTCGTCCGCATGAGCTGCAAAAAGAAGTCTCCTATTACGGTGTGCTGCCGGAATGGAAGACCTCTGATCTGGATTTTGGCGCGGAGTTTCATGCACGACTTCGCGAAATCGGGAAATATGGCTACGGCAAATTCGCCGACAGCAGCATGTTCGTCATTCGGGATGAACAGTGCAGACCCGTGCTGCATCCCGATCCCATTCAGCTCGGCGATCTCATCGGCTATACCGCACAGCGGCAGGCGGTCATTGAGAATACCCGTGTGCTGCTTGCCGGAAAACCCGCACAGGATGTCCTGCTTTACGGCGCATCCGGCACCGGCAAATCGGTCACCGTCAAGGCACTTGCCAATGCCTTTTTCAGCGAGGGTCTGCGGCTGATCAAGGTCACCAGAGAGCAGCTCCCCATGCTGCCGGAATTGATGGAACAGGTCTTTGATAATCCGCTGAAATTCATTTTTTATGTCGATGATCTCGATCTTTCGGCGGCGGACAGCAGCATGACCGTGCTGCGCTCCGTGCTGGAAGGCGCATTGTCTGCCCGTGCGCAGAATACTGCCATCTATGCCGTCAGCAGCACCTCTGCGGATCCGGAACAAACGGACGGGCTGCATGCGCTGACGGAACGGTTCGGGCTGCGCGTGCATTTCGGTATGCCCGATAAAACAGCCTATCTCCAGACCGTTTCTGCGATGGCGGAACAGGCGCATCTCCGGACTGCCCCGGAAGCCATCGAAGCAATGGCAGGCGTTTATGCCGATCAGCGCGGCAATTTCTCCCCGCGTACTGCAAAACAGTTTATCCGGCAGCTCTCTGCAAAATCTGCCGCAGAGTGAATCGGCTCAAACGGATACCCGGAACAGTCTTGCTGCGTTTTCCGCTGTGATCCGGCAGATCTCTGCAACGGATACCTGCTTTTCACGCGCCATGACTGCCGCTGTTTCGGTCAGCATGGTGCTGTCACAGCGCTGTCCCCGATACGGTACCGGTGCCATGTATGGACAATCCGTTTCCAGCAGCAGCCGGTTCAGCGGGATACTGCGCAGCGCCGTCAGCGGTTTTTTCGCATTTTTGAATGTAATCACGCCCGTGAACCCGATATACAGCCCCATTGCAAGCACTTCCTGCGCCGATTCAGCCGAACCCGAAAAACAGTGCATGACACCTTCCAGCGGCGCAAATTCACGCAGAATCTCCAGCATATCGCCCATTGCGTCCCGACAGTGCAGAATCACCGGCAGATCAAGCGCTTTTGCCAGCGAAAGCTGTTCCCGCAGGATCTGCTTCTGCTGCGCACGGTCGTGGTTCTCATAGTGATAATCCAGCCCGATCTCCCCGATCGCGCAAACCTGCGGCTTCGCGGCAAGTGCACGCAATGCATCCAGATAGCCTTCCGGTGCATCCGGCGTTTCCGGATGAATCCCAGCAGCAGCGATCAGCAGCGACGGAAACCGTTCTGCCAATGCCGCACAATCTGCCGATGATGCAAGGTCTGTGCCGCAAACCATGCAGCGCACGATCCCCTTTTCCGGGAATCCTGCCAGCAATGTATCCAGATCGGCTGCAAATGCCGGATCGGTATAATGTGAATGACTATCAAATATACACAAATTCTCACTCATATTGGTTACTTCCTTTCATAGGTTCACAAGTTGTTCACGAAATATTGAAAAAAAGTGCAAGTAATCGTTCGGGAACTATGCTATAATATAACCATAACATGATAAAAAATAACCTCTCTACTTCTTCCCGAAGCGCGGCTGACTGATCACCAGCCGCGTTTTGTCGTTTCTTGCAGCTTGACGAAGGAGCATATTATGAAATACCCACTCATTGCAGCAGTCTCAGCGATGCTCTTGCTCACCGGCTGTGCACTGTTCAATGCCGAGATCCCGGCGGACGAGAAACCCGATTTCTCCGCAGATTCCGCCGTCACACCCGGCACGGAATCTGCTGTTGCAGACGAATCACCGGCGCAGAAATCAGACGATGCGCCTGAAATCGAAATACCGTCCATCGACGGGATCGGCGAGAATGATCCGCCGCCTTTTTCTTATCACAAAGACTTTGAACCGGTTGAGTCATCCGAAGAACCGGAAACGGCGGAATCAACTGAAACAACTGCATCAGAAAACGGGGCGCAGACATCCGTCACAACGGCTGCGGCGGATGCGCCGGATGAGGAACCCGCCGGCATTGCAGTCCAGGCTGCGGAGCTGATCTGCGAAACCGCTGCCGGAAAAGCATCCTTGTTCGGACTCGAACCCGAACCCGATCCGGAAGGCGTGCCGCTGCTGCTGCCGGATACCGTCAACGGCTCCCCGCTGACCGCCGTTTCAGAATACGGCTTTCTCGATGAACCCTACGCCGGTCGGCTGCGTCTGCCGCAATCCGTCACACAGCTCGGCGATCATGCCTTTCGTGCATCCGGCGTACAGAATCTGCGGGTCATGTCTGCTGCGGAATGGCATGCCGGCAATTTCGTCTTCTCCGCATGCAAAGCATTGGAATCCGTTGAACTCCGCGGTGTGACCGCTTCATTCGGCGATTATTGCTTTGCGGATAGTGCTGCTGCGGCGGTCAACTGCACAGAGTGCTCGCTCTCGTTCCGTGACCATTGTTTTGAATCTATGCCGGCACTGACGCAGGTTATCTTTCAGGGCAATGCCGATTTCGGGGAAGGCTGCTTCCGCAATTGCCGCAGTCTGGTGACTGTTCAGCTCTCCGGCGGCGCAATCTCGCTCGGTGAATCTTTTTGCAGCAGCACTTCTGTCAAGACCGTTTCGATCTCTGACTGCACCGGTACGGCGGATGATCTGGTGTGCGCCGACTGCACCGCGCTGGAACAGTTCAACTGCGGAGAAGGCATCACCGCTTTCGGCTACGGCGTTTGCAGCGGCTGCCGCAATCTGAAAGAAGCCGTTCTGCCTGCCAGCCTCACTGCCATCGGGGAAGATTGCTTCGCCGGCTGCCCGGATCTGACGATCATCGCACCGGAAGGCGCTTTCGCTTTGCAGTATGCAAAGGCGCACGGCATCCGTACACGCATCCAAACAACAAAAAAAACGTGAAATTTAGGGAGAAAACGATCGCCGTTTTCTCCCTTTTCTTTCCGGAACCGCTGCATAAACCGGTATCTCCGATGGATTCGAAATGGGGCGGAGTCCTCATGATAGATCCATCGGAGAAATATGCATCAGTGGTTTCTTATAAATAATATTTGACTTCTTCTGCCAGCAATTCCTCGTAATCATCGAGATTTTCCAGCATTTTACCGGTGCCTTCCGCAACGCAGTCCAGCGGGAATTCTGCCACATAGACCGGCATGCCCGTTTCGCGGTTGATGAGCTTATCCATCCCGCGCAGCAGCGCTCCGCCGCCCGTCAGGGTGATGCCCTGTTCAATGACATCTGCGGACAGCTCCGGCGGCGTATGCGCAAGCGTTTCCCGGATCGCATCCATGATATCACAAAGCGGCTCATAAAGCGCGTCCCGCACTTCATCCGATGTAATCATGATGTTTTCCGGCAAGCCGTTCAGCAGATTTCTGCCGCGCACTTCCATCTCCGTGACCTTCGCTTCCGGAAATGCAGAGCCAATGCCGATCTTGACATCCTCAGCCGTGCGTTCACCGATCAGCAGGCTGTATTTTTTGCGGATATAGTTCACGATTGCCATATCAAACGCATCACCGGCAGTCCGCACTGAACGTGCCGAAACAATACCGCCCATCGAGATCACGGCAATCTCACTGGTTCCGCCGCCGATATCAACGATCATCGTGCCGGTCGGCTCCAGAATGGGCAATCCTGCACCGAGTGCCGCTGCGATCGGCTCTGCGACAAGCTGAACCGGTCTTGCACCGGCTTTTTCTGCCGCCTCTTTGACCGCACGGCGCTCCACGGCTGTGACACCGGACGGAATGCAGATAATCACGCGCGCTTTCGTGAAAACAGTACCCTTGAGCGCTTTTTTGATTAGTTCTTGCAGCATTGTCGCAGCAATATCAAAATCTGCGATCACGCCGTCTTTCAGCGGATGAACCGCAATGATCGAACCCGGCGTTCTGCCGATGATCTCTTTCGCATCCTTGCCAACCGAACATGCCTGATCGGTCTTGGTATTCACGGCAACAACCGACGGTTCGCGCATGATAATGCCCTTGCCGCGTGCATAAATCAGGGTGTTCGCAGTACCCAGATCAATCCCGATATATCTGGTAAACATTGGTTTGCTCCTTCGTTTTCGTTCTCATTCTCTTTGCGGAGAATACTCCACTCTCTATTTTACCACAAAAAAATGCATCCGACAACGTTTTTTGTCGGATGCAGTCACATTTCGGAAATCTGCACAAAATACGAAATACGCCGCGCCGGAATTTGCACGTTCAACGGAACTGATATGCCTGCTGAAACGCCGCATCCGGCTCAAAATTGAGCAGCAATGTACCATGATAAGTCAGCATTCCCTGCATCATGGCATTGCGGAAGGAACTGCCGGAAGCGATGCGGACAGGGTCGCGCAGTTTCATATATTGCTCATAAGGGACATCCAGCCGGATCTTGCGACCGTCTTCTGTTTGCATGAGGATTACATATTTGCGTTTTCCCATCTCCGATTTCTCAGAACCGGTCACGGCGGCACGAACGGTTTCCGGCGTAAGCATGCGATTCTGCTCTGCTGACATGCTTTTTGCCTTGCGCCCGTTCAGCACGATAAACAAAATTGCGCCGATCACGATCAATCCGACGATCCCGACTGAAAGCAGATCAAACGATACCGCTTCTTCCATTTGCTTTTCCTTTCTATCGAACCATATGAGAGATACAGGTTTTCAGCCGCGCATTACCAAGCCACGCTTTGCAGTACCGATCCGGGAACCGTAACGCACCACTGTTTCTGCGCCGTTCTCCGAGTTCTTCCGGATCTGTGCGTCGATCTCCGCAGCACCTGCTTCCAATACCAACACGACCGTGGAACCGCCAAACTCAAAATAGCCCTTTTCGATCCCCCGCACGACTGCCGCGCCATGCGGATGATTCACGATCTTGCCGACAAACATCGCACCGACTTCAATTTGCAGCACCGTCCCGAAATGCCGGGTATGCAGCATTGTCACAGCACGCGCATTGCGATGATAAACCCGAACGCCGTGTGCCGCCGCAACCGGATTCACGGTATGCAATTCGCCGGGAATCACGCGGGTCTTGCTGATCTCACAATCATCCGGATAACAATACCGGTGATAATCGTCCGGTGTCAGGCGGAAAATCAGCACCTGTCCGCCGAGATACCGTTTTGCGAGCTTTTTGCAGCCCAGAAATGCCGATAAACTGTAATCTGCGCCCTTGACATTGAAATGCGTTTGCGCGTCAATCGGCAGAACGGTCAATTTTGCATCGCAGGGCGCGATGAGCGCATCCGGCTGACGGTCAACGGGCCGTGCTTCCGGCTTGATCGGACGGGTAAAAAATGCATTGAAGCTCTCAAAATGATCTTCCGCAAAATCGTCCATTTTGATGTGCTTCAAATGGACAAAAGGCGGGATCGCAACCGTCGAAAGCGGGTGATCCAGCGCCGCGCCTGCAATCTGGGACACGATCGGTTTGGTGAGCAGCTTCAGCAGCGCACGCCCCGGCGCAGTCCCATAAAGCAGCTCCAGCATTTTCCCCTGTGAAGCACAGGAATCCGTCAGCGGATTCCCTTTCCGATCGCAAATCTGCGCACCTGCGTTCATTTGCATCTTCTCCGGTTCCGACATGACGGATTCCCCCTTTTGATTTGCGTTGTGCATCAGACAGCATGCCGATGCTTGAAGATCAGAAGCAGCAGCTCCAATACGCCGATCAAAATAAACAGCAGCATCGCACGCATGGACGGCTTCTTCAATGTGAACCGTGTCACAAATGCGCATGCAATCACCGCATATACAACCGACGCTACGATTGGAAATGTATCGCCGAGATCATTCCGGAACGCATAAAGCACCGGAATCAGCAATGCAACCGATGTGACCGGCAAGCCTTCATAGACCTTCCGGCGTTCTGTCGTGACCTGCTGGCGTTCTTCCTCACTCACATTGAAATAGGCAAGCCGGATCAGTGCCGCAAGACTGAAACATGAGAATATTGCGATCTGATAAGCATGGGTCAGACCGGCGCTGTAGCCGATCATCGGCGGCAGCAGCCCGAAACAGACCATATCAGACAGCGAATCAATCTGGATGCCGAACCGGCATTCCTGCGGTGTCCGGTCTTTTTTGGTCTTTGCCACTTTCCCGTCAAACATATCGCAGAATCCTGCGAGCATCAGCATAATAATGGCGGCATTTGTGCTGCCGTGAACCGAAAAATACAAACCAATGGAGCCGCACACAAAGCCGATATATGTTAAAATTACCGTGTAGCTGTAATAGCCGATCATTTGTTGTTCATCCCTCGCTCTTACTCATGGAATTGCATCCCGTTTTTCTATCTTTTTATTATACCAGATTTTCGATCACATTTCAAGTGTTTTTCAGGATATTTATAATTCTTTAACATTTACATGCCGCTTTGACCAGCCGTTCGATGATGCTCCCCGGACGAACCGCCTGTCCTGCTTCCGATGCGGAAAACCACTTTGCTTCCCGCACCTCGCAGGAAAGGGAAAAGTCCGCATCCGGCACATATGCAGAAAAACAAAGCATCAACTGTCCTTTTGTCTCGTGCCATGCACTGAACAGAAATGTGAGCTGTTCCGCTTTGACACCGATCTCCTCTTGCAGCTCCCGCAGCGCAGCCTGTTCCGCCGTTTCGCCCGGTTTCATATACCCCGCAACGCCGACATATGTCTCCTGCTGCCCGTAACTCTGCCGGATCAGCGCCACTTCGCCGCGTGCATTTCGCAGCACGGAAAGCACGCAGGTACTGAACATATCAAACAGCGGTCTGCTGCATGTGCTGCAATACGGCACTGCACCGTCATCACCCATTTGTTTCGGAACGGTCTTTCCGCCGCATGTCGGACAATATGTAAAATGCATATGCAAACACTCCTATCTCTGATTGCCGGATACGCTCCGCAGCACTTTGGTAAAATATGCCGGAAGCGGTGAATCAAATGCAAGATACGCTCCCGTCACCGGATGCACAAACCCGATCTTTTTCGCATGCAGACACTGTCCCTCGATGCCTTTTTCCGCCTTGCCGTAAACTGCATCGCCGTAGATCGGGTGCCCGATGTGCTTCATATGCACACGGATCTGATGTGTTCTGCCTGTCTCCAGACGGCAGCAAATATGCGCATGCCGTTCAAATTGTGCCAAAACCGTATAGTGCGTGATCGCATCTTTGGAATTCCGGTCAATCACGCACATTTTTTGCCGGTCTTTCGGATCTCTGCCGATCGGTGCATGCACTGTGCCTGCTTCCGTTTTGAATCTGCCGCACACGACCGCCTCATATTCCCGCGTAAACGAATGCACGGCGATCTGCTCTGCAAGTCCGAGATGTGCACGGTCTGTTTTCGCCGCGATCAGCAGCCCGCTGGTATCCCGGTCGATGCGGTGCACAATGCCGGGACGAATCACGCCGTTGATGCCGGAGAGTCTGCCTGCACAGTGATACAGCAATGCATTGACGAGCGTGCCGTCCGGATGCCCCGGCGCAGGATGCACGACCATCCCTTTCGGCTTGTTCACCACGAGCAAATCGTCATCTTCATATACGATCTCAAGCGGCAGATCCTGCGGGATCAGATCCAGCGTTTCCGGTTCCGGAACGGTGACGATCACACAATCGCCGTCTTTCAGTTTATCATTCTTCTTTGCGGGTTTCCCGTTTCGCAGAATGCACGATTTTTCCAGAAGCTGCTGGATTGCAGAGCGTGTCAAATCCAATTCCGGCTGACCGGCGAGCCATGCATCCAGACGCTTTCCGGTATCTTCTGCGCAGGCTGAAAATGTCAGTTCACGCATGATCCTGCTCCTGTGATGCATCGGGCAGGGCATCGGCTTCCGGCAGCAGCGGTGCTTCCGGCAATTCGTCCGCATCCGGCAGCAGATCGGCTTCCGGTTCTGTCACGACGGTCGGCGCATAGGGCACGCGCTTTGCCTGCTTCAGTTTCTTTGCCTCCGGTTCATCCTTTTCAATAAACAAAATTGCAATGACAACAACAAATACGCCGACCGTCACGCAAATATCGGCGAAATTGAAAACCGCAAACCGGCAAAGCTGAAAATCGAGATAATCCACCACTTTGCCGTCCCGAATGATCCGGTCAATGAGGTTGCCGAGTCCGCCGCCGGCGATCAGCGGCATTGCAAAATAGAGCCAGCGATGCGTTTTGCCCATCCGGTGCAGGATATACATACAAGCTGAGATCATGACGACCGGAAACACGATCAGAAACAGGCGGGAGCCACTCAGCATGCTGAATGCTGCGCCGCTGTTTTCCAGATAGCGCAGATGCATCCAGTCAAAGCTGCCGATTTGCAGAAAAGGCTGCGCCGGCATATCCTTCAAATTCGCAATTGCCCATATTTTTATCATCTGATCGACACCGACCAGAACAGCAATCACAGCAGAAACGATCAGTATAGTCACCACAGGGGTTCTTCGCTCCTTTCGATCAAGCGGCAGCATCCGGCAGCCGCAGCATACAAACAAAAAAGGAACCTGCGCGACAGCTGCGCTGCTGCAAGTTCCTTTTGGTATCCAATTCAAAAGCCGTCAAATCAGGTACGCTTCCGCATATTTTCGTCACGGCGTGTATCATCCCGGCGGCTGCCAAATGTATTCTGTGCAGAGGCATCTGCCGCAGGTGCAGCGGTTTCTGCCGCAGCGGGTGCAGATTCAGCGGGTGCAGACTGCTGTGCCGGTTCTGCCGCAGCTTCGCTTTCCTCGCTGTTCTCATCCGGCAGCGCAGAGATCAGCTCAAGATGCTCTTTATACATATCAAAGAGGGAGCGTTTGAAATCTGCGACCTGTTTCTGTGTCTCAACAAGATGTGCATGCTCTTTTTCGAGCTGTGCGGTCACGCGGGCGAGCTGTTCTTCGGAGCTCAGCAGTGCTTCGGATTTTACGGAATCCACAGATGCTCTTGCTTCTGCTTCGATCTTCGCTGCTTTTTCCTCAGCCTCTGCGACCACCTGCCGTGCCTGCTTTTGTGCAAGCAGCAGCGCATTTTTCAGGTCTTCCTCAGAATCCTTATATTCCCGCACTTTATCTGCGAGAAGCTGGATTTTCTCATTCGAATCATCCAGTTCCTGCTGCATCATGCGCAGATCATTTTCGATCTGCGAGAGGAAGGAATCGACCTCCTCCGGACTGTAGCCAAATTTGACCTTCTCGAATTTCTTCTTCTGAATCTCTTTCGCTGTAATCATTTCGGGCTTCTCCTTCCTGCCTGGGGGGTTCTTACATAATCACGCCGTTCGTTTCCAATTCATTCACAAGGTCTTCACCGATAAAGCCAACGTTATAAGGTGTGATGATATAAGTGAGATTTGCAACGGGCTTCAGGCTGCCGCCGTTTGCATATGCAACGCCAACGAGGAAATCAATGATGCGGCGCTTATTTTCTGCCGATGCGGTTTCGAGGTTCAGAACAACGGTCTTCTTCGAAATCAGGTGATCGGCGATCTGTTTTGCATCTGTAAAGACTTCCGGCTTCACGAGCACGACCTGAAGCTGTGCTGTTGCCTGGATATTCACGACCTTATTATCGCGCTTGGGCTGATACTCAGGCTGTTCCGGTCTGTATGATTCACGAAGCGGGGAAGGCTCACGGAACTCGCGTGCAGAGGTATCCTCCTCCGGCTCCCGTTCCCGTTCCCGATAGCTTTGGACTGCCTCACGGGGTTCTCTGCGCTCACGCGGTTCTCTCTGTTCACGCACCGGCTCCATATCGTAGACATCTTCCTCTTGCGGTGCGAAGAAATCGCGGATGCTGTCAAATACTTTCATCTGGATTCTCCTTTTCTATCTATTGAAATGTTTCGGACACACGCTTTCAAACGGCGTAACAACGGGCACGATCAGACTGCCTTCGGGGGATAATACCGCGCACCGAACAATGCACTTCCGATCCTGACGATCGTTGCGCCGTGCCGCACTGCTGCGGCATAGTCACCGGACATGCCCATTGAAAGGACATGCATCGGTGTGATCTGCTGCATCTGCTCAAAGAGTGTCTGCATCTGTGCAAACACACGGTTTTGCTCTGCCGCATCCGTCATGGGCGGCGGTATGGTCATCAGACCGTCGATCCGCAGATGCGGAAGCACACGGACTGCTTCGAGAAGCTGCGGGAGCGCATCGGGTGAAACGCCGGATTTTGAGCACTCGCCGCCGATATTCACTTCCAGCAGTACCGGCATCACTGTTCCGATCTGTGCCGCAGCCTTACTGACCGCTTCGGCAAGATGCAGGCTGTCCACAGAATGGATCAGCGTGACCTTGTCAATAATTTGCTTTACTTTATTGGTTTGCAGATGTCCGATAAACTGCACCTCTGCATTTTCACGGTACAGTTCTCTTTTGGAAAGGAACTCCTGCACACGATTCTCACCGAGAACATGCACACCGGCATCCACAGCGGCGTTAATGAGATCGGGCGAAACGGTTTTCGTCACTGCCATCAGCGTCACATCATCTGCATTCCTGCCGCATTCTGCGCATGCTGCCGCAATATTCTTCCGAATGTCATCGAGTCTTTGCAGCATTTCGGATTTCTGCACTTCCGTGCAGGGGGAGAAATCAGCCGCCATCTGCCATCACCCCTTTCACGATAATATCATCATAGAGAGAAACGAATCCGCTTCCCGCATCCATAGAAGACAGATAATAATTATCGTCCTCATAGATCACATCGACTCTGCGGAACTCCGCAGATTCTCCGACAAGCACATACACACCCATACAGTTTGTATTTTCGGTGGTCACATTTCCGTCCTCATCCTTGACCTCGACCGGCAGATTTTTGAAGCGGATCGCCGATCGCGGCACACGGATGCCTTCCACGGTATCGCGCACGATCTCGACACGTTCTGTGCGGTGCTGCACGACATCGCGTGACATCTGGTCACAGCGGAAAATGGCTTGCGTCTGGGTTATATCACCGGTGGAAACGAGGGAAACGACCTTCACGCGCAAACTGCGGGAAAGCGATTCCAGCCGAACGGTTGCCATATCGTCCTCTGAAAGGCGGAGCTTGGTATTATCGAACACGCCGACTATATACCATGCATAATCATCCACCAGTTTTCCGATGGCATTATCATCGCGGCTGTCGGTACCCTCATCGGTCACAGCCGCAATTTGTTCGGCGGTGAGCTGTCTCACACCGTCTGTTGTCAGCACATCCTCATAGCCGTCGACATAGCTGATAAAATAGGCACTTTTCTTTGCATAGATCGTTTTTTCCGGTGTTGTTTTCTGCCGGTTGAGTCTTGCGATCTCGTCTTCCAGTGCCACGATCCGGTCGTGATAATCCACACTGGAATCGGTAATTTTGCCGTATGTATTCATCAGCAGCGTCATATCCTGCTTGGCAGAATTCATTGCCGTCATCTCACCGCGTTCCCGCAGGCGAATCAGCGACTTATAATTTTCCTCGATCAGCTCTGCGATATTGGCAGGCTGGGCATTTTCGCTGGTACCGGGGTTTTCGATGCGGTTGAGCATTGCAAGCTCGTCTTCTTTTTCAGCGATTTTTTTGCGCAGGTCGATCTGTTCCTCATTGGAATAGACCTCTGCGATCACGCTGCCGATGCCGAGCTTTTCGCCGTCATCCACGCAATAGCGCAGTGCGCCCGCACCCGAATAGGTTTCAACGGATTCATTGCGCACATAGACCCCTTGAAAATTAGAAATATCACTGACCTCATAATAAATGGCAGTTTCCGTTTCATAATCCGTAAAGAACAGATGATAGAAAATGCTCATGGCCAGAACAACAGCGAACGCCAGCAGCAGGATCTTGAGGATTCGCGTTGTGATTTCATTCATTTATTTATTCCGCATCCTCACGCTGTTCCATGGCATCGAGAATCGAGATCGGTCTTGCAGGAACGATGGTTGAAATCGCATGCTTATAAACAAGCTGCTGTCTGCCGTCCGTTTCAAGGATCACGATAAACTGATCGAAACCGCGGATGATACCCTTGAACTGGTAGCCGTTGGTCAGAAAGATGGTCAGCGGCAAGCGTTCTTTGCGTGCCTGGTTGAGAAAAACGTCCTGTAAATTCAAGCCCTTGTTGGTCATAGTGAATTGCCTCATTTCTTTCATTATATCATTTTGCCTGACTGTGTCGCTGCGCACACTTCACCCGTGAACAACTACACATCTTATATTATATCACAACGCGCCCCATTTCGCTATCATTTTTTGGGATATTTCAAAATTTCCGCACTTAACACAATTCTGACTAAAATCAATCCAGTTGATTTGTTGATTTCGACGAAACCATGTTCCTTGCCGTTTGGCATACCGGCATGTTTCCTGTTTGATGCGGGCAATGGCATTCTCAAAGGTATCGGTATTTTGCAGCCACGGCAGCAATTCTTTATATCCGATCGCCATTGCAGCGGTGGTGCGTCTTCTGCCGCTTTCGTATTCTTCCCGCACTTCCGCAGCAAGCCCTGCTTCCACCATCTGATCGACGCGCAGCCGGATGCGTTCATATTGCTGTTCGCGGTCTTCAAACCGGATCCCGATGCGCAGGATATTCCATTCCGGCGGCACGGCGCGGCTGCGTCTTGCGTGCTCAGAAAGCGGAATACCGGTCAATTCATACACTTCCAGTGCCCGGATGATCCGACGCAGGTTGTTTTCATGCAGTTTTTCTGCGGATTCCGGATCACATGCCATGAGGCGCTCCCGCATTGCGGTTCTGCCGAGCGTTTCTGCCTCTTGATTGAGTCGCGCACGGAGTGCGGCATCTGCGGGAATATCCGGAAACTGAATGTTATCCAGCAGCGAATCCACATAAAGCCCCGTGCCGCCGACCAATACCGGCAGCTTGTTTTTTGCGTGGATCTCCTTGATTTTTGCGCGTGCCATCTCCACATATTCCGCAACCGAACAGCTCTGATCCGGCGGCAGTACGCTGATCAGATGATGCGGGATGCCATGCATCTCCTCAGCCGTCGGTTTGGCAGTTGCGATATCCAGACCCTGATAGATCTGCATGGAATCTGCCGAAACGACCTCTCCGCCGTAAGCCTCTGCAATTGCGATCCCGAGCGCCGTTTTGCCGGATGCAGTCGCCCCGACAACAGCAATAATGGGCGGTTTTTCCACTTTTTTACCCCTTTTCGTCCGGAAAATCAAAAAGTCTTAAAGAACCTTATAATAAGGGCAAATATTGACAAATTCGCCCGATTTCATGCGAAAACCGCCCTCAATCGTCCCAAGTCGGCGAAATCCGAGCCGTTCATACAGGTGCCGCGCATGCACGTTGCTCTCCACAACCGCATTGAATTGCAGCACCCGAAAGCCGTGCCGTTTGCCCTGTTCCAGACAATCCTGCACAAGCTGCGCCCCGATATGTCTGCCGCGCATCTTGCTGCTGACGGCATAGCTTGCATTGCAGATGTGCCCGCAGCGTCCGACATTGTTCGGGTGCAGGATATAAAGCCCGCAGATCCGTCCGTTTTCCTCTGCAACGGCAGTATAGGTCTGGGATGCAAAGAATGCCGCACCGGTTTCCGCTGTCAGCAATTCTTCCTGCGGAAACGCAATGCCTTCTTCCACGATCTCATTCCAAATCTCCAGCATCTGCTGCAAATCTGCATCCTGATATGCACGAACCACAACCGTGTCAGATGATTTCACTAAAAAACACTCCCTGCTTAATTCTGAATACGCTTAAATTGCTTTTCAATCTGGTATTTTGACAGCAGAAACATGACCGGTCTGCCATGCGGACAATGCCGGATCCGGTCGTTTTCCCAGACCTGCACCGCCAGCGACTGCAATTCTTCCAGTGTATTATGGTCACCGGCGCGGATCGCCGCTTTGCACGCAAGATCATGGAACATGTCATCCAGCAAATGCAGATCCGGCTGCGCATGATGCTTCCGGCAGTTGGCTGCAAGATCTGCTGCGATCTGATCGAGGTCAAGCTCTGCGCAGGAAAGCGGCACGCCTGTCATCTGCACGACCGGTGCATTGCTGAAATCAAACGTAAATCCGCATTTTTCAAGCGTATCTTCCAGCTCCTGCAATGCGCTGATCTCATCTGCCGTGAGCAAGACCTGCACCGGTTTTAAGAGCGTCTGACGGTCTTTGCACTCCCGCGTCCGGAAACGCTCAAACAAAATGCGCTCATGTGCTGCATGCTTGTCGATCATGACAAATTGCTCGCCTGCTTCCGCCAGCACATAATTATTGAACAGCTCCCCGACCACCTTGATCGACGCACGCCGCACCGCGGAAAGCACCTGATTGCGTGCTTCCGGCGCAACCGGCAATTCATCCGGGATCGGGACAGCAGCCGTCTTTTCCGGCTCCGGTGCAGCACCCGCAGCGATCGGTTCTGCCGCTTCCGGCTCCATCACCGGCGGTTCTGCGGGCGGCGGGGGCACAGGTGCCTGCGCTGTCAGGGACGGAAACGCTTTCAGTGCCTCAGAGATCGCAGAGGGCTGCGGTGC
>DMBA01000258.1 GCA_003446315.1 Ruminococcus sp.
TCTGTCGCTGACCGCGTGCTCGCGCTGGACAGCGGTGCAGATGACTATTTGCTCAAGCCCTTCCATATGGATGAATGCATGGCGCGGGTACGCCGTCTGGTGCGCACTTATCGCCGGTGCCCGCCGCCCGATTCCGGCAGCGGCATCCACTGCATCGCCGATCTCACCGTGGATACAAAACGCCACACCGTGACCCGCAGCGGCAAACGGCTCTCCCTTTCCGCAAAAGAATGCGCCATTTTAGAGATCTTTGCTGCCCATAAAGGCACATTTCTTACAAAAGAGCAAATTGAAGCCCATCTTTCCGAAGAACCGACCAATATCGACATCATCCCCGTTTATATCCATCATCTTCGCCGGAAAATCGACGAAGGCTTTTCCTGCCGCCTGCTCCGGACAGTCCGCCGGAAAGGGTATATGCTCGGTATATAAGAACAGCCCGAACGTGATCTTGCTGCACGTTCGGGCTGTTATCATTCTGTCATCATACAGCGCTTCTGCACTGCGTCTGCGGAAGTGCCGCCGAAAACAGCACTCCTGCGAATCAATATGTTAATCGGTCGAAGGCTCCAGCAGGGCATAGTCTCCGTCTACACGGCGATATACAATATTGATGCCGCCGGTCTCGCCGTTCTGGAACACGAAGAACGAGTGACCAAGCATGTTCATTTGCAGGATCGCTTCTTCCGTGGTCATCGGCTGCACGCGGAATGCCTTGGTACGGATCAGATTATACTCTGTCTGCTCCTCAACGGTATCCGTGAATGCTTCCGGCGAAATCGCACTTGCCTTGATCCGCTTGCCCAGCTTCGTCTTATTGCGGCGAATCTTCCGGATAATCTTATCAATTGCTGCATCCAGCGCATCATTCTTATCCGCTGCGCTCTGCTCCGCACGATAGATCATGCTGCCTGCACGCACAGTCAATTCACAGACAATCTGACCTTTCAGCTCGTTCAGCGTGATCTTGGCTTCCGCTTCATCCGCAAAAAACTTATCGAGCTTCTGATTCAGTTTCTTTTCAGCATATTCCGAAAAGCTCGGTCCAATCTGGATCTTTTTTGCCATAATGTTCAGCTTCATATATTGGTTCCTCCTTTTTCCCGATGCCTTGCCATCGGTTTGTATTTATATTATAGCACATCTGCACAAAATATGTCAAGTATTATTTTTGAAATTTAAGTGAAATAAATACCGGCATCCGTGCACATCAAAATTTGATACTTTTATTAAGACGGTTTCTTCTGCTTGACTTTCACGCAAATACATGGTATAATAACTTGATATAGTATGTCATTCCGCTTTTGCGGTACAGATACACAGGAGGCACAAAAATATGATCTATGTTTTTCTTGCTGAAGGCTTTGAGGAAATTGAAGCACTGACACCCGTCGACTGCCTGCGCAGAGCCGGCAAAACCGTCATGACCGTCGGCATCGGCGGAAAAGTCATCACCGGCGCACACGGGATCCCCGTCACCGCCGACCTCACGGAAGACGATGTCCGGCTCGATGATGCGCTGGAAATGGTCATCCTGCCCGGCGGTATGCCCGGCACACTGCATCTCGGTGAAAGCAAAACCGTCCGTTCTGCCCTGACCTTCGCCTATGAACACGACTGCTTTATCGCTGCGATCTGTGCGGCGCCCTCTGTGCTCGGCGATATGGGGCTGCTGCACGGGAAAACTGCCGTCTGCTATCCCGGCTTTGAGCCGCGCCTGACAGGCTGCACACCCGGCAATGCTTCCGCTGTCCGGGACGGCAAAATCATTACCGGAAAAGGCCCCGGCGCTGCAATGGACTTCGCTCTGATGCTGACGGCTGCCCTGCGGGACGATGATACCGCAAAACAGCTCGCACAGCAAATGGTATACGAAAAATGAGCAGCGCACTGAATGCTCAAAAACAAGCACTGCGGCATGATATGATGCGGCTGCGGAAACAAATGCCTTTCGCCGTTCGGGAAGCCGCTGATAATGCCATCGCGGAAGCTGTGCTTTCCCATCCGGATTATGCGGCTGCAAAGCAGATCTTTGCTTATGTTTCCATGCCGCATGAGGTCGCAACCGGTGCCATTCTCGATGCTGCCCTGCGGGACGGCAAAACCGTCGGGCTGCCGGTCTGTGAGCCGGAAACGCATACCCTGACGTTTTATCGTCTGGATGCCCGTTCGGAACTGCGCAGCGGCGCTTACCGCATCCCGGTGCCGCCGGTCTCCGATGACCGGATCCTAATGCCGGATGCCGATACGCTGGTGCTTGTCCCCATGCTCGCTTTTGATGAAGCCGGTTACCGGCTCGGCGCGGGCGGCGGCTATTATGACCGCTTCCTCGCTGCATATCCTGTGAAAACACTCGGCATTTGTTATGCGGATTGCAAACAGACGCAGCTTCCGCACGATGCAAACGACAGAACCATCTCATGCTGCGTCACGGAACGTAAAACGGAGGATTTCCATGGCAAATAACGAAGAAATCAAGCAGGCTGCCGATGCCGCTGACATGCAGCAGGATGCAGCAGCAGATACCCCTGCCGATGCACCGGCAGATGCCCCTGCGGATACCATACAGACCGATGCAGATGCTGCTGCACAAAACGCCGAAGCCGATATGCAGAATGCCATCGGCGAACTCGATGCTATGATCGCTGAGACAGACGGTTCAGCAGCCGATCCGAAACCCGATGCATCTGCCGAAAATGCAGAAAAACCGGCTGCGCCTGCACATAAACCGGCTCCGAAAAAGAAAAAGAAGAAGAGAAGAAAAGCACGGAAACGCTCCATTGAGGACGAACTTGCCGATCTCGCTGAGGAAGAAGCACAGTTCGATGAGTGGGGCAGACCCATCCGGAAAAAGAAGCACCGCCGCCGCAGAAAGACCCGTAAACTTTCCTGCACGCTCGTGCTACTCACCGTCATTCTTGCAACTTCCTCTGTGCTCTCCGTCACCATCCTTGCACTCGCAAAGGAAATGTACGGCATCGACAAGGATGTGCAGGAAAAAATCATCACGATCCCCGAAGGCGCAAGCGTTGCTTCCATCGCCGAACAGCTCCAGAAAGAAAATATGATCTCCCTGCCGAAAGTCTTCCGTCTGGTTTCCCGTATGAACGGCAAGGACGGCAGCTATATCGCAGGCGAACATGTTCTAAGCGCTTCCATGTCCTACGAAACCATGATCGAGGAGCTCTGCACAAACTACGCCGATGACCGTGAACCGACCCGCGTTATCATCCGTGAAGGTACCACACTGCTCGATGCAGCGAAGATCC
>DMBA01000118.1 GCA_003446315.1 Ruminococcus sp.
CGGTTTTCCCGCAGATATTCTTTCGTGATATGTTCAGCAGTCAGCTTCATACCTGATCCCCCCTGAGAATGACCGCAGGATCCAGCCGACTGATCCGATAAGCAGAAGCAGCGGCTGTCAGAGCGCTCACCAGAACCGCGATGAGCAGCGCAGCAGCAAAGAACCCTGCGATCGTGCCGACCGAAGGCAGCAAAAACGGCAATCCGAGTGCTGCTTCGATCAGACTGTTAAACGGCAGCACGATCAGCAGACCGAGCACAGCACCGGTCAGCCCGCCGGCAGCACCGGTCAGCAGCGCTTCTTTCATGACAATCCCGGCGAGCATTTTGCGGGAAGCGCCCATCATGCGGAGCACGGCAAATTCTTTTCTGCGTTCGTGCATACTCATCGTAAAGGCGAGCAGCAAAATGACAGCGCCCAGCACCCAGACCGCAGCGATGAGGATACCGGTCACATCGGAAACACCGGCAAGACTGTCAGAAATGCCGGAGATCATTTCTTTTGTCTGGATTGCCTTGACCTTTTTCACATGGATATTGATATCATTCAGCACATCTTCCACGGTATAGCCTTCCGCCACATTGATGAGCACACAGGAGACTGCTTTTTTGGGGTCAATATCCTGAAAATCGTTCATATGCCGATCCAGCGAGGACTGGATCAGTTCCTGAATGGTGTCCTGACCGGTAAAAACTGCGGTATCGAAATATGTGCCGGTTTTATCGAGCTTTGCGGCAACGGTACATTCCACGCCGTAAAAGCTGAGCCGGTCGCCGACAAACGCATTGAGATCATTTCCGACAACGATCTCCCGCAGACCGAGACTGCCGCCGAAGCTGCGTTTCATCCACGGCAGAATGGTAAAGTCGGTATCGGGATCAAACCCGATGATCTGCACCGGGATCGAGCAGCAGCCGGAGCTGGCAGAAGCGAGAAAAAACTGGGATGAGATCTGCCCGATGCCTTCCCGATCCGCTATTTTATCACGAATCGCCTGATCCATATAAAAATAGCCGGTATTGCCTTGCAGCACGATATTTTCCAGATTTGACTTGGTTTTCGCCTCATAGGGCACGACCATGATATCCGCACCCAGCCGGTCTTCCAGCGAATGCAGACCTGTACGCAGACTGGAAACGATCAGTGCACCGGCGAGCAGCGTCAAAGCGAGCAGCGCCGTCAGGATCATAAGCACAGCCGTGCGAACGGGTTTTCCGGCAAGATTTTTCCGCGGCAAACTGATTTGCTTTTTCATATTATCCCTCTGCATTTGATTTTCTGACAAAACAGCACACTGCGCAGAGAACGGAAAGCAGCGCAATGCAAAGACCGAGCAGAACAACGATCGGTTTCATGACAGCATGGCAGCGCATGGTGTCCATCATGCACATTTTGACCAGCGTACCGGGGACACAGGCAGCAGCCGCACCGCCGACCGCCGTCAGAAGTGCGAGCACACCGGCAGCTTTCCGCTGTTTCAGCAGCAGCATGCCGATGGAAAGTGCAGTCAGCACAAGTGCGATCACAAACACGGTATTCTCCGCCGTATGGCAATGCATCCATGAGCCGTCCTCTTTGGGCGCACAGGCATGAAACAGGAGCTTCACACCGGCAGCGAGTACTGCACAGCAAACGGTCAAAATGAGATTCAAAACTTTTTTCATTACCTGATTCCTTTCGATCATCCGGCAGCATTGTCATAATCTTGCAATGCCATCGGATACTGTTCTGAAAATGCAGCATCTGCATAAGCTGCATCCCGCATATGTCTGTCAAAATGCGCATCGCAGCGCAGAAAATAGGTTTCCGTCCCAAGCTGGTCATCCCACGTTGCATCCAGATTATAATAAAGCCCGTCAATCCGCACGATGTTCCATGCATGGACTTCCCTTCTGCCGGATGCAGTCTCCGCAGTTCCCTGAATGATCCGCACGCCGACACCGGCTTCCCGCAGCAGCCGATAGATCAGCACCGCATAGCCCTGACAGGTCGCTCTGCCGTTTATCAGCGCACCGTAAGCAGTCGATTTCAAATGATAATAGTCATTCTTCCGGTGCACCTGATCGTAAGCCACATGCGCACAAACATAGTCATAGACCGCCCTGATCTTCTCATAATCTGTTGTATTGCGTGTAAAATGCAATTCAGAAAGCACTTTTTCCACAGCAGCATCCGTATCCCGTTCCTGCGCAGGTGTGGTATAGTATTCCGGCACAATGACCATCTCATAAAAATAGCCGTCATCCTCCGGCTGATGCCGATACTGCATTTCATAGCCGCCGGTCTGCTGAAAGAGATAATCGCCCTCATCCGGCGCATCGGTTTCCGCATAGACATACCGCATCAGATCGCGCACCAGCAAATTGAAATCATCCATATGGTCATGCACGCCGCGGAAGGTCAGTGTCAGGCGCGGTGAACGTGCTTTCATACCGGCGCGCACATCGGCGATCACCTGATCCGCATTGGTAAAATAGATGCTCAGATCCCGCCGGACTGCATAATGTGCCGGAGCCGCATGCTGCCCGATGCAGGCAGCAGCCGCAGTCAGACAGAGCAGCACGGCAGGGAATATCGCCCGCCTCATTTTTTCTTCCCGCGGAAGCGGCGCTTCCAGACCGCAGCGGCATTGGAATGGACAAGCAGTCGTTCCATGTCGATACCGGCGGGGCAGATTTTGCGGCATGCAAGCGATTTTCCGCAGCCCTCATAGATATGCGTGCGATAGCTGCGATACAGTGTTTTTTTCTGTACATCGGGCAAAGCGGAAAGCAAACGTGCAGCGGGCAGCATCCCTGCCATACCGTAAAAAGAGCCGCCCGCATAAAAATTGGGACAGACTTCCAGACAGCAGCCGCATTGCAGACAGCGTGCCGCGTCATAGGTCAGGTCGCTGACGGTTTCATCCGCCTGCATTTCGGCTTCCAGCCAGATCTGCATTTGCAGAAGATTCTGCATCAAAACGCTGCGATCCACGATCAAATCTGCGATCACGGGAAATTTGCGCAGGGGTTCGAGCAAAACCGTACCTTTCTCTGCAAATTCAGCCAATTTTGTATCACATGCGAGCCGCGGAACACCGTTGATACGCATAGCACAAGCGCCGCATTTTTTCTGCATACAACTGCAAGACCAGCGCACAGTCCCGACCTGTTTTCCTTCGGCATCCAATTGTGCCGGATCGGCATTGATCTGCTGCAAAGCGGCAGCGACGGTCATTTGTGCGTCCTCATATTCCAGCGGGATGCGCTGCAAAAAGGGCTCCTGTGCTGCATGTTCCCGCCGCAGAATCTGCAATTCAATGGTCATGGGAGCGCCCCCTTTCCGGCAGTTCCCGGAACGTAATTTCCGCATGATCGTCCCGCACATCGGCGAGCGTTGTTTTCCGGAAGGCATCCAGCGTTTCGGGATAATCGGCGCGATAATGTGCACCGCGGCTTTCTTTGCGGGCATCGGCAGCGCGGAGCATTGCCTCAGCGAGCAGGCATCTTGCCGATTCTCTTGCGCATGCCGGGTGCAGGTTACGGAGCTGCTCCAAAGCAAAATGCAGTTCCTGTTCCGTGCGCACAATGCCAAGACCTGCAAGCAGAATATCCCGTATCTGCGCGATCAGCACCGGATTTGCTTCCTGTGCATAAGGTTCCGGCTCAGAAACGGGCACCGGATCTTTCCCGGCAAGCTCTGCTGATTCTGCGGCAGCGGTCTGTGCCGCGATCTGCCCGCCGTAGACAGCGCCCAGCATCGAATTTCCGCCCAGACGGTTCGCCCCGTGATACTGACATGCGCATTCCCCCGCGGCATAAAGGAAG
>DMBA01000252.1 GCA_003446315.1 Ruminococcus sp.
TGCGCTACAATTGAGTGGGAATAATTGCATTTTTCTGAAAAGTCGCGCATCTGCGCGGTTTCAGAAGGCGCATGCGGCAAAATGGCAACATTTTGGCAACATAGGGTATTATTCAAGAATTAGAGCGAACTGGTTTTTCAGCCAGTTCGCTCTTTTTTTGTTGTATTTAGTATTATGGTGCAGACTCATCACATAAATCCATCAAATGATCCGTCAAAGAATTCTTCAGGAGGGTCTAGATCCTCTGGCCTTTCTGGTGCATATATGGGCTCGACGTCTGCTCGTGCGTCGGCCCCCGAAGATTCATCAATTTCTTTTATCTGTTCAAGAATGTCTCTCATTTCCTCCATCGTTATTGGGCCATCTATATAATGTCCGTCATTTTTGCCCGGAAACTGGTAACGCCAATTGTCATAAGTCCAACCAGAGATGCTTCCATTTTCATATCGCAGTGATTGAATCAACCACGCTTCAAGCATTTGACGCAGAACTTTTGCTGTATCGGATTTTGCCTCTTCATCAATTAAGATTACAGTTTTTCCGCTTACTCTGCCGACTCGAAATAATGATTCGTCTTCCAACGCAAAAAAAGAATGAAGAATACCGACGGAAGATTTTGTATCTATCACAATCGCGTCAACAGAAACATTTAGCGCCTTAGCGATGCGGGACATCAGTTCTGCTCGCGGCACACGCAAATCCGATTCATACTGCGCTATACGAGCGTCCGCTGTTGCCTCCGAAAAACCAAGCTTCAGTCCCAATTCTTTTTGCGTTAAGCCTCTTCTCATGCGAATATGGCGAATCCGCGAACCAATAGACATAATAATCATCCTCTCTGATGACATGCCCAACAAATCGTGCATGTCGCGAGTTCATTATAACACAATGCAATCAGGTCTGTCAAGAGAATAGAATCTTCATTAAATAATGAAAATAAATCAGGGGTATTGACAAACTACCATCAATGATGTGTACTGAATATGCTAAGACTTTAGCAAATTTAGTAAATCATAGGCAAGAAGCTGTTCAACGTAGAATAGGGTGAATACGCAAAACAGCCCAAATGCGGAAGGAGGTGAACACAATGAGCGATAATCTGTTTCTGACGGCGCCGGAAGTCGCAAAGATGTTGGGTATTTCTGTCGCATTTGCGTACAAAATCATGCGCGACCTGAACGAAGAGCTGAAAGCAAAGGGATTCATCGTGGTGTCGGGGCGCGTCAATCGGCAGTATTTCCTGGAGCGCACCTGCTACGGTGTGTCCAAACCGATCAGAAAGGAGAACTAATCATGTCAGTCAGCAAAGACGGGAAAGGCGGCTGGCGCGTTTTGTACCGCTATGTCGACTTCAAAGGAGCTATCAAGCAGACGCAGAAGCGCGGGTTTGCCACGCAGAGAGCGGCAAAGAACTGGGAAGAGGAGCATGTGAAAAAGCAGCAGTTTGATCTCGGCATGCTGTTCGGCAGCTTCACGGATCTCTATATCGCCGACAAGCAGCCGCGCATCCGCGAAAGCACGATGAACACGAAGATGCACATCATCCGCACGAAGATTCTGCCGTACTTCGGGCACCGGAGAATGGTGGACATTCAGCCGCGCGATATCATCAAATGGCAGAATGAAATGCTCAAAACCAAAACTTCAGACGGCAAGCCGCTTTCACCGGACTATCTCCGTACGCTGCACGCACAGCTTTCCGCAATCTTCAATCACGCAGTGCAGTTTTACGGATTGTCTTCTAATCCGGTCAGAAAAGCCGGACTCATCGGCGAAAAGGGTGCGCGGGAGATGCTGTTCTGGACGAAGGCGGAATACAACCGCTTCGCAGAAGTGATGATGGACAAGCCTGAGATGTACTACGCATTCGAGGTGTTCTACTGGACCGGATGCCGCTGCGGAGAATTGCTCGCGCTTACGCCCGAAGACTGGGATTTTGAGAAGAATATGCTGCGGATCAACAAGTCTTATCAGCGTATCAAGGGACAGGATGTCATCACCGATCCGAAAACGCCGAAGGGCAAACGCCTGATCAGCATTCCGGCATTTCTTGCAGAAGAGATTCAGGACTATCTGAAATCGCTTTACGGAATCAGAAAGACGGACCGGATGTTCCAGCTTTCCAAGCACAGTCTGCATCGGGCATTGCAGAGCGGAGCCGAAGCCGCCGGTGTGAAGAAGATTCGCGTGCATGATCTGCGGCACTCCCATGTTTCTCTTCTGTTTGAAATGGGATACTCTGCGGTTGCAATCGCAGAACGGGTCGGGCACAGGAGCATTGACATCACTTACCGATACGCGCATATGTTTCCGAGTGTGCAGAAGGACATGGCGGTAAAGCTCGATCAGATGCGGAGGGATGACGAAGATGTCGCAGCGGAAACTTGATGCTCATGGACGGTTCCGTTCCGTAAGTGCTTGCTTTCGCGTTTCACCGGAAGAAAACGAAATGCTGAATCGGCTGGTCGCACTGTCCGGTCTGAGCAAAAGAGAGTACATTGCAAGGCGGGTGCTGCAGCAGGACATCATGGTGCAGGGCAATCCGCGCGTCTTCAAAGCATTGAAAACACAGCTTGCGGCAGTGCTGGATGAACTGCGGCGCATCAAGTGCGGCGGCACGGTCGATGATGAACTGCTCGGCCTGATTGCGCACATTGCAGAAATCATGGCCGGCATGAAGGAGGAGAGTGAATGGACGGACACAAAAAAATGACCGCTCCGGAATCACCTGTTGGCGCAGGTGCGGAGCAGTCACAGTCGTTAGACACTACTATTATACCAGATAACGCGCAGGAATGCAAGATGCAGGACGAAACTTTTTCACAGATGCAGCTGGATATCCTGCAAATGCTCGATCCTTCCTTCCTCGCAACCATTTCGATGCAGGAACTCTACGAGCGAATCTTCCAGCGAAAACCGCCGATTATTGACGGACTGCTGTACACCGGAACGTATCTGTTTGTCGGCGCGCCGAAACTCGGAAAGAGTTTCTTCATGGCGCAGCTTGCCTACCATGTCAGCACGGGTACTCCCTTATGGGAGTATCCGGTGCGGCGGGGAACGGTACTCTATCTTGCGCTCGAAGATGATTACCGACGATTGCAGGAACGGCTTTACCGAATGTTCGGCACAGCGGAATCTGACCGGCTCTATTTTTCGATCAGGGCAAATCAGATCAGCAAGGGGTTAGAGGAACAGCTTGCCGGATTCATCGGGCATCACCCGGACACTTCGCTCATCATCATTGACACATTGCAAAAGATTCGGGAGATGAGCAGCGATGCATACAGCTACGCAAGCGACTACGAAGTCATCACGAAGCTGAAAGGCTTTGCCGACAAGAATCACATTTGCCTGATGCTCGTGCATCACACGCGGAAGCAGCAGTCTGACGATAAGTTCGACATGATCTCCGGCACGAACGGTTTGCTCGGCGCGGCAGACGGCGCGTTTCTCCTGCACAAGGAGAAGCGTACCTCTGCTTCTGCCATTCTCGAAATCTCCGGACGCGATCAGCAGG
>DMBA01000099.1:0-592 GCA_003446315.1 Ruminococcus sp.
GCAATTGCAGAGGGCTTCTCCGCTGTTTCTCCGAGCAGTTCTGCACATGCCTGCGGGATTTTTTTCAGGTATCTGCCCGTCACAATATCGGTGTCGTCCAGCAGCAGATAGAAAAAGCGCTCGCTGTAGCCGAGTTCATTGAGCAGTGCCGTATTTCTGCCGCAGCAGCCCGGTGCAACCAGCAGCATCACTGATCCGGGAATGGCAAGTCCGGCACGTTTGACACCGAATCCCTTTGCGCCGGGTGAATTGTAATCAAGTGTCGCCGGTGAGCTGTAGATCATGTGTTTTGCAGATGAAAGCTCATCCGGCAGATTCTCATAGCCGCGTGCGGTCAGCTCCGCCGCCGTGATAGAAAATGCTTTGTTCATCCGTTTGCCCCTTGATGTTCAGAATCGAATATCCGTTACTGTGCCGCCGCATGCTCTGCGATCAGCTTATCCGCAAGCGCCAGAAAACGCTGTGCCGTTTCGCACTGCGGATCTCCCTCGATCACGGTTTTTCCCATATCCTCATATTTGATGATATCTGCCGAACGCGGAATATCCGCAACAATTTCAAGTCCGGCGGAATCTGCAAAGGCGCGGACTTT
>DMBA01000099.1:742-1253 GCA_003446315.1 Ruminococcus sp.
TTTGCGGCATAAAGCGCCATTTTCTCGCCGGACGATACGATCAGCACCTGTTCGGCATAGCCTTCCCGGATCGGTGCTGCAAAGCCGCCGCAGACCACATCTCCCAGCACATCGTATAAAACCGCATCCGGCTTGTATTTTTCAAAGAGCCGCAGTTCTTCCAGCAGCCGGAATGTTGTAATGATGCCGCGTCCTGCACAGCCCAAGCCCGGTGTCGGGCCGCCTGTTTCGATGCAGAGAATACCGCCGAATCCGGTTTCGGAGATCTGCTCCGGACGCTCCGGCTCATCGTCGTGGTCGCGCAGATAATCCATGACCGGTGTCACGGGTGTGCCGCCGAGCAGATTGATCGTGGAATCTGCTTTCGGATCACATCCGATCTGTATGACACGTTTTCCGCGCATGGCAAGTGCTGCGGCGAGATTTGCCGTGCAGGTCGATTTGCCGATGCCGCCTTTTCCGTAAATCGCAAGTTTTATCATATTGGTTCTCCGTTTTTCTTTATTTCATC
>DMBA01000099.1:1368-4002 GCA_003446315.1 Ruminococcus sp.
CCCGAAAATGCAAAATGCGGGAACGGGATCAGCCGCGCCGATTCCGGCAAAACGGACTGATACAGCGGATCTGCAAAAACAGCTTCCGGCTGCCATGTTTTCAGTACCGCTTCAATATCTTCTTCTGCATAGGCGCTGCTGTAAAATACAGACGGCGTAAACAGTTCTGCGTCCGGCAGCGGGCAGATCAGTCTCGCATCATATCCCTGCAAGGAGAGCTGTGCTGCAACAGAACCTGCATAGATCGCTTCTCCGATCACCGCAATGCGCTTTCCGGACAGATTTCCGGAATGTACGCAGGGCGATGCATCCAGCCCACGCTGAACAGCCTGCCGGATCGCATTTGCAAGCATCGCAGAAAACTGCGTCCCGACCGGCACACCGCAGACATACGGAATCCCGAATGCTTCCTTCATATATTTTGCTGCCGCAAAGCCGCTGACTGAAATCACCAGATTGACCTTCGCTTTTGCAGCATCTGCAATGTTTCCGAGCGTATCCCCCATCGCAAGGCAGGAAATCACCGAAAAACCGCAGCCGCCAAGCCATTTCCGGATGCTTTCGACTGCACCGTTTATGCCGAAATCCAGCGGCGATGCGCCGAGTATATTCACGCCGATTCCCTTCGCTTTCGGCTGCTCCTGCACATATTCCTGCACAATCGCTGCAAAGGCTTCCGATGCACCCTCAATATAGGAGCGCGTGCCGTTTGTGTGCATCGGGAATGTCCGGATACCGGTACGCGCTTCAATTTCCGCAGCCGCAGCGTCATAATCAAAGCCCGTCATCATCGGCATAGGAGAACCGCAGATCGCTATAAACGCCGGCTGCTGATCCTTTGCCGCCGCCGTGACATCTGCAATGAATTTCTCATCATTGCCGAGAATCGCGTCCAGTTCCGTCAGCGCGGAAATATAGATCATCGACTGCATATCCCACCAGCGCGGTTCGTCATGCGTCGCATAGGTCGAGTTGCAGCCGGAAGCGTCATGCACGACGGTCATGCCGCCCAGTTCATAAAGTGCCGAACAGACACCGGATGTATCTGCTGCATAGCACGGAATCATTTTCGATACATTCTTCATTTGCAGCACCTCACATCAGGCAGGATTCGCAGCCAAAGCCCTTGTGCCGCAGAATCGCTTTGCGGTCTTTGGGGTTTCGGTACGCATCTGCAAGCAGTCCGGCAATTGCGCAGATACCGGAAAAGCCGTAATATCCGCCGTTTGTCACGATGTTTACAAAACGATCGGTCGCAAAGTAATACGCCGCCTTCTGTCCCACTGCAAGCACCGGTTCTGCCGCCGTTTCATGATGATGCAGCATGTTGACATTGGTCGCCGCAAATATTTCCAGATCCGGACAGCGTTCTTTCAGTTTATCATACGCAGCGCCGTCCTCTCCGACCGCGTCTGCAATGATATATTTCACCTGCATGCCGTGTGATACCAGCAGCCAAGCCAGTTCAAACGGTCTTGTCACCGCCGTGAAATCTATTGCGATTGCAATATTTCCGATCTCCGCATACAGCGCGGAAAGCGCCTGCTCTGCCGCTGCTTGTTCCGCTGAAAAATCAGGACATGCGATGTGCAGCGCATCACAAAGCGTATGGTAATGTGCCGCAATTTCGTCATAATCAAACGATACCGGCAAATAGAGATGCGCCGTTCCAAGCCGCTCCGCAAGCGTTTCACCGGCATATTTTGCCGCAGGAATATAAGTGATATTCAGTGCACTCTCTGCCATGCCCTGATATTCCGCAAAATTCCTGCAATGCTGAATCTCATGCAGTTCCCAGCCTGCCGCGCCGATCAGTTTTACCAGCTCTGACTGCGGATCTGTTGCGCGGTCACAGCCGATGATATTGACCGCTTTTGGCTTGATCTTCTCCGGAACAGGCAGCGCTGCATAAATCTGCGCATTCATTTTCACCACCGGCGAGATCGTTGTGCGCATGGTCGGTGTCATATAGCAATCCACAAAAACCGTTTCCGGAAACTGTGCGTGCAGCTCCCGCAAGATCATTTCAAAATCACAGCCTGCGAACAGATGAATACAACTCAGCGTCAGCATGACAACCGGCGGCTGCTTTTTCAGCTTCCGCATGATCTCCGCTGTACCGTCAATGATATCGGTTTCCAGCGTGCCGTCATACATATCCGCTTCGGATACGGAAATCCAGCTCATGCGGTCAAGTGCGTTCATCTCCGCTGCCGTCAGGATCACGCCGCGCAGACAGCCCTGCGCACAGACATAAACCTGATGCGCTTCCGGCACAAGCATCGCCATATGCACGATATTCCACATGCCGCGTGCAGGTGTGTTATATTCCAGACCGGATGCAAAAAACGCAGATTTATCGGCATCTGCAATGCGCACAGACGGCGGCTTTTCATATTGTCTTTGCATATTTTATCCCCCGCAGCGCTGCAAAACGGCATTTGCGAGCGCGTGAAACTGTGCTGCCGCATTCCCGTCCGGAAACGCCGACAGCACGGGACATCCCATCTTTTCCGCCTGCTGGATCTCATCGCTGCGGTCAAGTGCCCCGATCACATCCGTATGGAAATCGGCAGCGAGGGTCGCAGCGGCAGCATCCTCATGTTCGGTATTGCGTCGGTTCAGGATGATTCC
>DMBA01000351.1:0-192 GCA_003446315.1 Ruminococcus sp.
TGGGTCATCACTAAGCTCGTAGTTATAGCCTGTTTTGTTGCTGCTGATCTCACCGCCGTCGATCAAAATATATCCGTTTGCACTGTTATAGATTCCGGCACCGACATCATAGGACACATTCTCGCAGATGCTTCCGCCAAGCAGATTCAGTGTGCCGTAGTTTTCGATGCCGCCGCCTTTTTCTTCCGTAGA
>DMBA01000351.1:273-2743 GCA_003446315.1 Ruminococcus sp.
CCGCCGCAGATCATGCCGCCTTCCTTTGAATCGGTGACGGTCAGTGTCCCGTAATTTGCGATGACATTGCCGGCAGGTAAATGAGGTGACTCATAATAATCATAATAATGTTTTTTTCCATCACACAGGTTCCGGTCGATCTTGTGTCCGTTCAGATCAAGTGTGACTGTAACACCATCCGGAACGGTCAGCGGAACGAGGCCTTCTTCCCAGATAGCATCGTTTGTCAGTTGGATTTCGCCGCCCTGCTCCATGCATTGCTGGAGCGTTTGCCAGTCTGCCGCCGTTTCATTTTCTGTCACCGCCGAGATTCGCAGCGGGCATCCGTTCAGGAATAGTCCGAACACCGTCAGAATGCTGATTGCCTTTTTCATTTGCTTTCCTCCTTTCAAGCACTTGCATTGTTAAAATTTCCAAAGAACGATGGTTAGGGGGATACCATACTTTTAGTATACCACATCTAATATGAAAACGCAATAGAAATTTTGAACATTTATATATTTTTCTGCAGCAATCAGATCACAGCAGGAAAGCCGCGCTGTGAAGCACGCCTTCAGACGAACGCCCCTGTGTACTTGCGGTACACAGGGGCGATTTTTGATATTGATATGATTTATTTATCCCGGATTGCATCAATCGGGCGCTTCGATGCGATCTTCCGGACAGGCAGGAAGCTGGCAATCGCTGCAACTGCAATACAAATGATAAACAGCAGCAGAATCTGCCGGATGCCGAAATGCAGCACCGTCACCAGAATGCCGGTGTATTTCCGTACCAGCATGTTGAAGACTGTAACGCCGCCTGCACACAAGATCGTACAGATCACAAAGTTTATCATCGCTATGATGAAGCTCTCTGAGAAGAAGATGCGGAAGACATCTGCCGAACGGGAGCCGATCGCACGCAGAATGCCGATCTCCTGCCGCTTGTAATGAATGCTCGTTGTGATGAAGTTTGCCATCAAAAGGGACGCAAATA
Organism: Ruminococcus sp.; assembly: GCA_003446315.1. Lineage (GTDB taxonomy): Bacteria > Bacillota > Clostridia > Oscillospirales > Ruminococcaceae > Firm-04. Next base: position 1,252 of record DMBA01000351.1, read on the forward strand.
CTGCAAAACCAATTGCAATGAAGAAGAAGACCTTCGCTGCAATCTTCAATGCCGTGTTTACGGTATCCAGCTCGTATGTGACTGCGTGGTTCAGGCTGTAACGCACGGTCAGGTCATCATCTTCCGGATAACACCACCGCACGAATGCTTCAATGCCGGCTCTGTCAGACGGGATCTTTGAGATCGCACTTGCATACAGACCGTCCGTATCACCGATCACCTGATCGGCATAATGCTGCGAGATGCCCAGCGCGGGCGAATACGGACTGCTCTGGCGGATGCAGCCGACAATGTTTGCATCGAATTCCTCGTGACGGTATACGCCGTTTTCATCCTGATAGCTGTAATTGACCTTCCATGTTCCCTTTTCGCAGGCTTTCAGGATCGTTTTCAGCGATTCTTCGTCTATTTCCTTCTTGCCCTGAGCGATATCCTGCGAAAGATTGATCGCATCTCTGTCCATATCTCTGCCGTCAATATTGAAGGATTCCATGTTGATGATAAAGTCGTTTTCGCCGAGTTCCTTCTTTTCGCCGTCCAGCCAGACGATATCTTCCGGCGGGATCTTGTCAAGCGTGGTGTAATACTGCGACCAACTGCTGCCCCATAATTCGTTCTTGCTGTTCAGATATAAGCCGACATAGCTGGAACCGATCTCCGGATAAATTTCAGGCTCTTTTTCGATGATGCTCTGGAGTCTGCCTTTGCCGACCATTGCGCAGCCGGTCAGACTGTTGTTGACGGCTACATTATATTCCGCTTGCGTGATGTATCTGAGGATGCGTTCTGTTGTGCTGAGTTTTTCTTCGCTTTCACCCAGCTTTGCATAACGGCTGATATCAAAGTTTGTTTCCACAACGCCGCTGATCGTGAATTCCGTATCGTCGATCAGCAGCTTTTTGCCGATCAGTCCGACCGGAGAGGTGATCCGTTCGACACGCGGCAGATTGTGCATCTTGAGCGCATCTTCTTTCGAAACCGGATCGCGGTAACCGCCTTCTACAAATGTCTGCGCAAGGGCTGCACTGATTGCGATTTCATCCTTGCTGCCGTCCGGCAGGTTGCCCGCTGCCAGCTTGTAACCGAGATCATCCAGCAGTTCCTGTGTGACCTCTGTGAAGCCGCAGAAGCTTTCAATCACGACCGGATAGCTGCCGTCTTCATATTTGGTCATGTCAATCTCATATTGCGAACCAAAGGAAAGATCGGAGCCGCGCGGGTTGAAAATACCGTTCATTTCCAGACCGGTATCATTTTTGAGCTGTTCCAGATCGTCCTCCGAAATGCGGACGGCATTGGAATCCCACCAGATATCAATACCGCCGCCGCGTCTGACCGATTTGTTGACCGAGACATATTCCACATTGCTGTCGATCAGCGAATCTGTACAGGCACGGATATGCTTGTATGAGCCGAAGGTATCGACCATCGTGAACATGCAGAATGCAATAACAGAAAGCAAGATCGTCATAACAAGGCGGAACCGCTTGTG
>DMBA01000045.1:0-345 GCA_003446315.1 Ruminococcus sp.
CCCCAGTTTCCGCTTGCAGCACTGAGCCGGCGCCGCATGAAGAACTCACCATCGGAATTGTTGGGGTAGAGCCGCTGGATCTGGTAGCCGCTGGCGACAGTGGAGATGGTAGAAACGACCTCTAGCCGGAATCCGGAAGCGGTCGGACAATTGTACAATGTTGCTGCGATACTGCCGGAACCGGCACGGTAGGTACCCGGTGTATAGTAATCATTGAGGTCGTCGCCGCTGTTGATGGTATTTGGTGTTGTACCATAAACCCAATTGGAAACGCCGCCGGAGCGCACAGGATTGTCACTGCCGGATGTCGGAAGTTGGTCAAATGTCAGGATATCCTGCTTTTGA
>DMBA01000045.1:510-17495 GCA_003446315.1 Ruminococcus sp.
GGCAGTCATATGAATTGTCGTGTTAGCTGTATGGCTGTTGATCGCATCCGTTGTAGCGTCCAATTGTGCTGCACTGTGCTGCAAATCACGCCATTGAATTGTCGTTGACATATTATCCCCCCACTCTGAGTGCAAAGCCGTCCGCGTCCCGCAAGGCAAATCCGTCTGCATCCCGCAGGAGCAATACGGGTTCGGCGGGTTCCGGCTGCATCGCAATATGTTCCATAATCTGATTGTAAATATCCGTCAAAACAGGCGCGTTCTTTGACGGATAATCGGTAATTGCGTGTCGGCACGGGATCCGAAACGGTGCGGCAGTACGGATATTTCCCGCAATCACGCCGATTGTGATTTCGTCAGTCCCGCTGATGACAGGCAATCGGCAATAATCACCGCTGAACGGAATGGATTCGGTTACAATTGTACCGAAACTGTTGTATTGTATAACTGCTGTTTTATTCGCAGAATCGTCCCATTCTCTGTCAAATGTAAATGAAATGATAACATCTGAATTACCATTTACAACAGAAACAGAATCGGGACAAACTGCGGTTTTTCCGCGAATATGGACTGGAATAATCATAAAACTCCTTTCTGATGCAGCGGCAGCTCCCTCATCTGCAACTGCATCGCTCTCCCTCACAGACATGAAGTTTTTTGCGATTTTTTGCATCTGTGTGTGCAAATTATCACAAAATTTTCAGAAAATAAATGGATACGGGTGGAGAAAATACGAATTTTTGTTGCAATTTTTCGCAATTTATGGTATAATATATACAAATTCTGTTACCGAAAGGAGAAAATATATGAAACACACGCTTGATTGGAATAAATATCTTGAGACTGCTGCTGCGGCGGTTTCAGAAGGTATCGTGATGCTGAAGAATGATTCGGAAGCGCTTCCGCTGTCTGCGGGCGAGGAAATTGCGTTGTTTGGGCGAATTCAGCTTCACTATTATAAAAGCGGAACCGGTTCCGGCGGCATGGTGAATGTTGCGAAGGTGGTCGGGATTCCGGAAGGACTGACGGAAGCAGGTGTCCGGCTGAATCAGAAGCTGCTGGATACTTATCGTGCATGGGATGCGGCAAATCCGATTGATCTCGGCAGCGGCTGGGGCGGAGAGCCATGGTGCCAGAAGGAAATGCCATTAGATGAATCACTCGTGCAGGAAATTGCGGGTCAATGTGATCGTGCCGTGGTCGTGATCGGCAGAACGGCAGGCGAGGAGCAGGATAATCACATGGAGCAAGGCTCGTATTTGCTGACCGATGACGAACGCGAAATGCTTCGCCTGACACGGCAATATTTTCATAAAGTGATCGTGCTGCTCAATACCGGAAATATTATGGATATGCAGTTTGTGGATGACTTTGCACCGGATGCAGTTCTGTTGATCTGGCAGGGCGGTATGACGGGCGGCACAGGAACGGCTGCTGTTCTGACCGGTGCGGTATCACCAAGCGGAAAGTTGCCGGATACGATTGCAAATGCAGTTGCAGATTATCCGTCTGATGCAAATTTCGGCAGTAAAAACGTCAATATCTATCGGGAAGATATTTATGTCGGTTATCGTTATTTTGAAACATTTGCGCCGGAATGTGTACGGTATCCGTTTGGATTCGGTTTATCTTACACGACTTTTTCGGTGACAGCGGGGGAACCGGTCGAGAAGCGCGGCAGTATGTATTTACCTGTTACCGTGACGAATACGGGTGCATATGAAGGCAAAGAGGTTGTGCAATTATATTGCGAATCTCCGCAGGGTAAACTCGGAAAACCGGCGCGGGAACTGACCATTTTTTATAAGACAGATGTGCTCCGTCCGGGCGAAAGTGAAACAATCGCTTTGGAACTTGGTTTGCCGGCATCCTATGATGACAGCGGCGTAACGGGTCATCCGCATTGCTGGGTACGCGAAGCCGGAACCTATCGTTTTTATGTCGGAACGGATGTCCGGTCAGCGCAGTATGCAGCAGAAATCGTTGTGGATGCATGTGAGATCGTAAAGCAGTGCCGGCAAGCGATGCCGCCGGTTCAGGCATTTCAGCGGCTGCGTCCGGTTCCGACCGATCACGGTTATACGGTTGGGCAGGAAGACGTTCCGCTGCTGCAATTTGATGAAGCACAGCGCCGTCTGGAAGCGCTTCCGGAAGCATGGAACTGCGCACAAAAAAGCACGCTTGCGGATGTCAAAAACGGCAGCGTGACGATGGAAGCATTTGTTTCGCAGTTTACGGATGAAGAACTTGCCCAGATCGTGCGCGGCGAAGGCATGGGCAGTCCGCGGGTGACGGCGGGAACGGCATCTGCATTCGGCGGTGTCACGGATGCGCTTGCAGCATACGGAATACCGGCAGGCTGCTGTTCAGACGGGCCGTCTGGCATGCGTCTGGATTGCGGCACGAAGGCATTCAGTTTACCGAACGGCACACTGCTTGCATCGACATTCAATCTGCCGCTGATGACGGAGCTGTTTACCTGTGTCGGCATGGAGATGGCAGCAAATCATGTGGATTGTCTGCTGGGACCCGGCATGAATATTCACCGGCATCCGCTGAATGGCAGAAACTTTGAATATTTTTCGGAAGATCCGAAGCTGACCGGTCTGGTTGCAGCAGCGGAATTGCGCGGACTGCATAAAGCGGGCGTAACCGGCACGATCAAGCATTGCTGCGGCAACAATCAGGAGACAAACCGTCATTTTCTGGATTCCGTTGTATCGGAGCGTGCGCTGCGTGAGATCTACCTGAAAGGCTTTGAAATCGCAGTCCGGGAAGGCGGAGCTGATTCGATCATGACGACATACGGTTCTGTGAACGGTGTCTGGACAGCGGGCAATTATGATCTTTGTACAGAGATCATCCGGAACGAATGGGGCTTCACCGGTTTCCTGATGACCGACTGGTGGGCAAATATCAATGAGCGCGGGATGGAGAAGCCGGATCAGCGTGATCTGGCGGCGATGGTTCGGGCGCAGAATGATGTTTATATGGTCTGCGCGGATTGTAAAGATCATGATGATAATTTGATGCAGGCGCTTGCAGAGGGCAAACTGGAGCGCAGCGAATTACAGCGTTCTGCTGCAAATATCTGCCGTTTTCTGCTGCATACGCATGCGATGGCGCGGCTGATGGGAGAAGCAATAGAGCCGGAGATCATCAACCGGCCGGCTGACGAAACGGATTCCGGAGCGCCGGTGGTTTTCTATGATCTGGATGGAACGCTTGAGATTCCGCTGCAGGAGATCTGCACCGATCAGGGGACATCTTTTGCATTTGCGCTGACGGTCAACAAGCCGGGCTGGTACGAGGTCACGCTGACGGCATCCTGCTCGCAGAGTGCACTTGCGCAGATTCCGGTAACACTGTTCAGTATGGGCACAGCCAGCGGCACATTCACATGGAACGGCACAGGCGGAAAACCGGTTTCGTTCTCTAACAAACTGCCGCTTTATTCACATTATACGGCAATGCGGCTTTATTTTGCACAAAGCGGCTTAAAAATGGAGCATATCCGGCTGACGCTGCTTTCCGAGCAGGTTTCGCCGACCGATATCGGTGTACCGGTTGAATGATACTTTTTTAAGATACTGCGCAAATCGGCATAACAGTCCGATCAGAAACCGGAAAGGGGGTGCAGAGAGATGGCAACAGCACGGAATATGATATTGGCAGGGGATTACACAGGTTGCCGTGTTTTTCGGATCTCGGCGGGACTTGCGTATATTTCCGGCACGATGAAAAAAATGGATGATATTGACCTTACGCCGGAGAACATTCTGCGGTATGAGGTGCTGACAGATGAGGTATTGCGTTCCGGCAATTCGCTGCTGCTGACAGGCGCACTGGATCCGGGATGCTTGCAGAAGCTCCGTCTGCATGCATCGGCAGCGATGCAGCAGAAGGGGATCTATACGCTTGCGGTGAAATTTCAGGATGAAAAGCGCTCACTGATGGAAGTGGATGAACGAATCTATCGGGCGATCGTCAACAGGATGCAGCAGGCAGAGTAAAACGCATATTTCCGTCTTATTGCATATATCTGTTCTGACTATGCACAAAAAAGAACCGGTGTACAATCTCAACTGTACACCGGTTTTCTTTCGAGAAAGGTATCGCTGAAGCGATAATTGATATTGGGCTGCGCTGCCTGCATTTCTATTTATCGTGCAAAATGGGATTCTTAAGGGCTGCACCTTTTTTTAATCCGTCGGAGACACTTTATTTACAGGTTGTGATATCCGGAAGTTGTTTGAGCTTTGACCGGATCAAATTGCCGGGAACCGGATCTCCTTATATTTCTGCAATTTTTCAGCGACTTCGGCTCGTTTTGCAGGATCCATAAAGAAGCCGCCCTGCGTATCTGCGATTTCGTCACAGTGGACACCGCGTCCTTCCTCAGAGGTTCTGTCACGTTCCAGACCGTTTGCGGCGATGACGAATTTCCACTTGCCGTCATCGGTTTTGACGAGATCACCGCCGGCACCGCAGACCGCGCATTCAATGGGATACTGCAAGCCTTTCCACTGCGGTTCACCGAGACAGAGACAATTGCTGTGACAGTTCGGACACCAGCCGGCATCCGGTTCGCCCAGCCATGTGCGCTCCGCCGCCGGCGTATTGAGTGATTTCATGATATTGTTGCCGATCTCTCTTGCGCGGGCGAGTTTTTCGTCATGGAGCAGTACCTGAGCCGGTGCGGGAACCATCGTTGCCATAAACATATCAATAATCTTGAAGCTGCTGGAAAAAGTGGTTGCCTGCATACATTCCAGCGCCATCGACTGCCATGCACGGGTTGAGCCGCCGACCGCGATCAGAGCGCCGATGCGGTCACGATGCTTGATTGCGCCGATTTTGGTCAGAAAAGCGGTTTCATAAGCAAGATTGCGGTGCATGAATTTCAGGAAAAGGGAAGAAGGCATCAAAGCGTATGTCGGTGCGGAGAAGATGACGGCATCCTGATCCAGCATCACTTCCATGATCTTTTTCTTGTCGTCCTTGTCGTCCAGCGAACATCCTGTATGTTTGCCCATCGACATCCCCATTGTACAGGATGTACATCCCGTGCAGTCGAGCAGCTCATAGTCTTTCAGGTTGATCATGGTGATTTCAGCGCCCTGCTCCTGACATGCAAGCAAAGCCTCTTTCAGCAGGATCTCACAGTTACTGTCCTTGCGTCCGGCGGTCACGCCCATAACCTTGAATTTCATAGTGTTCTCCTTTTCGTATGATAGAATACATTGGTGGGTTCTGCATATTGAATATAGCTATTATACTGTATTTATGTGTGGGGAGCAAGGCGGTTATTGCGAAATTCTCTGTATTTTGCCCAAAAATTGTCTGTATTTTGGCAAAAAGAGCGATTGCTTACAGATGCTGCTGTACAAAAGCAATTGCATTTTCCGTCATTCGGACACCGTCATCTCCCTGAAAGAAGTGGTCAGCACCCTCGAAGGTCACGGTTTTCGCAGCGGGGAATGTTTCCTTTGCACGCGCAAAATATTCCGGACACATGCTGCCGAGACAGTTTTCCGTGCCGAGATAAATGATGACGGGTTCATCGAAATCGGGCATAAATTCGAAGATATCGAGCGCATGCATATCTATGACAAACTGCTTGCCGACGATTGTGTTATATTTGCGTGTATCCGTGATGATATCCGGTACTTTTGAGAGGTCAGGATCTGTTTCCCGTACAAAATCCGGATATTGGAAAGACGGTTCCAGCAAAATCATGCCGCTGAGTTCATCTGCGCGATGACAGCCGACATAGGTGCAGACCAGTCCGCCGAGACTGTGCCCGAATAAAAATACATGTGATGCATCGACTTTCGGGAGATCGGCAAGGGAATCGAGGATCACATTGAGGTCGGCGGCTTCGGTAAAGACCGAGCTGTCATTGAGTTTGCCGTCGCTGTCGCTTCTTCCTACCGCCCCGATGCTGTCATAGGTGAGGCAGGCGATGCCGTTTTCCGAAAAATGCTTTGCTTCATCTTCATAATAGTAGAGGGAAGCGGTCTGACCGGATGAAATGACAACAAGCGGAAAATCGCCGTCGCCTTCCGGCAGAAAGAGTCTGCCTGCGATTTTCATGCCGTCACGGAAAAATGTGACAGATTTCACGGTATCCAGATCGCCGCTGATTTCGGGTGTACCTGCTTCATATTCAAAAGCATCCGTGACATCAAATGTTTCCGCTGAAGGAGCGGCGGCGGTTGATTCAGCGGTCGTTTCTGCGGATATTTCGGCGGCAGTTGTCTCTGTGACAGGCGGTTCTGCTGCTGTAAATTCCGGTTCGCTCTGATTTGAACAGCCTGCAAGCAGCGTCACGCAGAGCAGAATTGCAGCGCATACGGAAGTGCTTTTTTGTAAAACGAACATTGGCTTTGTTCCTTTCTGATTGATATGGGATTTCAAAACAGTGACATTTGCTGATAAGGCTCCGGAAACGCCTGCAAATAAGCAAAGCATTCTTCCGGTGTGTGCATGATATTATTCTGCTTACAAAATGTTGTAAACAGCTTCATCAGTCCGGCTTCATGCGGACTTGGCAGGAGATAGGCGTTTCCATATGTGCGGATATACCGTTCTTTCAAAGCGGGGAAATGGCGGTCGAGCGCCGCGTAATAGTATTCCCGATCACCGTCACGCAGTGTCAGCCCCATGCCGAAAGCCATGATGCCTTTTACGCCGACATCACGGCATGCATGCAGAATCGCAGAGATGTTTTCTTCTGTATCATTGAGGAAGGGCAGAACCGGTGTCAGCCAGACGATTGTCGGGATCCCCAGCTTTTGCATTTCCGCGAGTACTTCCAAACGCCGTTTGGTGTTGCAGACATGCGGCTCAATGATCTCACAGAGCGCGTCGTCAAAGGTCGTCAGCGTCATCTGCACAACGCATTTTGCCTGTTCGTTGATTTTGCAAAGCAGATCGGTATCCCGCAGGATCAGATCGGATTTGGTCTGGATGCTGAGTCCGAAGCCATATTTGCAGATGATCTCCAGACATTTCCGCGTCAGCCGCAGATCCTTTTCGCAGTGCATATAGGGATCGGACATTGCACCGGTTGCGATCATGCAGCGCGAACGCTTTGCACGCAGTGCGGCTTCCAGAAGCTGCGGTGCATTCTGCTTGACTTCTACATCTTCAAACGTATGTGTAAACTGATAGCAGTTGCTTCTGCTGTCGCAGTAAATGCAGCCATGTGTGCAGCCGCGATAGAGATTCATGCCGTTTTTGGATGAGAGGATTCCTTTTACCTGAACAAAATGCATCGGATCACCTTCTGTCTGTTATGATGCAGAATAATATGGTTATCATATCATAGTTTATGCCGCTTGTCAAGGTAATAAAGGATATGCGGCATGCAATTTTGGCTGATTCGCACAACAGCATAGTATCACACAAGAACAATTGCATTCGGCGTTATTTGCCTATCGGTGAACTTTAGATCAATGCCGGCGGGGAGCCACCGCCGGCGCCTTTACAAAATTTCAAAAATGTGGTATACTTATAAAGTATGGCAAAAAATCAGAAAGGAAGCTGATTATGGCGAAGAAACAGCAGGAATACGGCAACGAAAGTATTACAATGCTGAAAGGCCCTGATAAAGTCCGGAAACGTCCGGCAGTTATTTTCGGTTCCGACGGCCCTGACGGCTGTGCACATTCAGTGTTCGAAGTCATTACAAACTCAATCGACGAGGCGCGTGCCGGTTTCGGTAAGAAAATCGTGATTACACGCTTTCTCGATCAGTCGATCGAAGTTGAAGATTTCGGCAGAGGCTGTCCCGTGGACTGGAACGCCGCCGAACAGCGCTATAACTGGGAACTCGTTTACTGCGAACTCTATGCAGGCGGTAAATATGACGCAAACGGCGATAACTACGCTTATTCGCTCGGCTTGAACGGTCTTGGTCTGTGCGCGACGCAGTTCGCTGCGGAATATATGGATGTTACCGTCATTCGTGACGGGCAGCAGTATGAACTGCATTTCGAAAAAGGTGAGAATATCGGCGGATTGAAAAAAGATACGCCCAGCCGGAAACAAACCGGTACCAAAACACGCTGGAAACCCGATCTCGAAGTGTTTACCGATATTGATGTGCCCGATGAATGGTTCCGGGATGTGCTCAAACGGCAGGCGGTCGTCAATCCCAATCTCTTGTTTGTCTATCGCAATGAGATCACGCCGGGAAAATTTGAAACCACCGAATTCCTCTATGAAAACGGTATCACCGACTATGTCACGGAGATCGTCGGCGAAAAACCCCTGACACCCGTCCAGTTCTGGCAGTGCGACCGCAAGGGCCGCGACCGTGCTGACCGTGATGAATATAAGGTCAAGCTCTCCGTTGCGTTTGCCTTTTCCAATCAGGTGCAGCGGATCGAATATTACCACAATTCCAGTTACCTCGAACACGGCGGTTCGCCGGATGATGCGGTCAAACGTGCCTTTACCGCGCAGATTGATGCGTTTCTGAAGAATAATAACCGCTATCAGAAAAATGAAGGCAAGATCTCCTTTGCCGATGTGCAGGATTGTCTGGTGCTCGTATCTTCGTCGTTTTCAACTGTCGCTTCTTATGAGAACCAGACCAAAAAAGCAATCACCAACCGCTTCATCTATGAGGCAATGACCGAATTCCTCAAGCATCAGCTTGAAGTTTATTTCACAGAAAATCCGGACGATGCCGCAAGGATCGCAGAACAGGTGCTCATCAATAAACGCAGCCGCGAAAATGCGGAGCGTACCCGTTTGAATATCAAGAAAAAATTGTCCGGTAATCTCGATCTCTCGAATATGGTGCCGAAATTTGTCGATTGCCGTTCCAAAGATACCACAAGACGCGAATTGTATATCGTGGAGGGCGATTCGGCTCTCGGTTCTGTCAAAATGGCGCGGGATGCCGAATTTCAGGCGGTCATTCCGGTGCGCGGCAAGATCCTGAACTGCCTGAAAGCCGATTATGTCCGCATCTTCAAAAGCGAGATCATTACCGATCTGCTCAAAGTGCTCGGCTGCGGTGTTGAGGTCACCTCGAAAGCCAATAAAGAGCTTTCCACGTTCAGTCTTGATAATCTGCGCTGGAACAAAATCGTGATCTGTACCGATGCCGATGAAGACGGATTCCATATCCGCACCCTCATTCTGACCATGATCTACCGGCTTGCACCGACACTGATCCGCGAAGGTTATGTTTATATCGCTGAATCTCCGCTTTTTGAGATCACCACAAAAGACCGCACCTATTTTGCCTATGACGAAAAGGAACGGGTCAAGATCCTCGATATGATCGGCGATCAGAAATTTACCTTGCAGCGCTCAAAGGGTCTTGGTGAGAACGAAGCCGAAATGATGGCGCTGACAACAATGAATCCCGAAACACGCCGCATCATTCGCATTACGCCGGAAGATGTTGAGGCAACGGCTATGATGTTTGATATGCTGCTGGGGGATAATCTCGCTGCCCGAAAAGACTATATCGCTGAACACGGCGGCGATTATCTCGATCTTGCAGATATTTCATAAAATGAGGTGCCTGCTGTGAGTATGTTCAAAATGCAGTTCGGTGAACCCGAAATGATGCAGAAAATGCAGGATCAGTTGCTTTATCCCAATGAAACGGTGCAGGCTGCGGTCTACTGCTCTTTTCAGGATACCGGTTTCTTTGCTTCGCCTTATCATATGATGATCGGTTATGTCGGGCTGACCAGTCACGATCGGTTGATCGGCAGCAAAAGCGGCTATATTACAACAGAACCGCTGCATGTTGATCTATCTTCTGTTACAAAGCTCAAGGCGAAACGATCGCTGTTCGGACAGTATCAGGTGTATCTGGAATACTATGCCGAAAAAGGAAAAGGCAAACTGAAATTTGTTGTGCCTGCAAAGATCTACGGACAGAAATTCCCGAATCAGCGTGAATATGCGCAGATCCTGATGCAGGCACTTCAGGAACGGCAGGCGCAGCTCCGGTGAGCGCGTGAAGTGTCCGTGCGATACCCTTTGAAACACCTTTGGAAAGGATTTTATTCATGCCACGAAAGAGAAAGGAAACGCCCGCAAAACCGGCGAATCCGAATCATGCATATATCGAAGGCGCGGGATTGATGGTTGAGGAGCGCATCACCGAAACGCTCCGGAAAAACTTTATGCCGTATGCAATGAGTGCTATCGTTTCCCGTGCGCTTCCTGAAATTGACGGCTTTAAGCCTTCGCACCGCAAGCTGCTTTATACGATGTATAAAATGGGGCTGCTGTCCGGTGCGCGTACAAAATCCGCGAATGTGGTCGGGCAGACCATGCGCCTGAATCCGCACGGCGATGCTGCCATCTATGAAACGATGGTGCGTCTGGCACGCGGCAATGAGTCGCTGCTGCATCCTTATGTGGACAGCAAGGGAAACTTCGGAAAGGTCTATTCCCGCGATATGGCGTATGCTGCGCCGCGTTATACCGAAGTGCGGCTGGAACCGATCGCTGCGGAATTGTTTGCCGATATCGACCGCGAAACCGTCGATTTTGTGCCGAATTATGATAATACCACAAAAGAACCGACCCTGCTGCCGGCACGGTTTCCGTCGGTGCTGGTCAATGCAAATGTCGGCATTGCCGTTTCCATGGCAAGCAATGTCTGTCCGTTCAATCTCGCCGAAGTCTGCGAAACAACGGTCGCTTTGCTCCGCAATCCGGAACATGATCTGCTTTCTACCCTCAAAGGCCCCGATTTCCCGACCGGCGCTTTCATGCTCTATGATGAGGAAGAAATGCGCAAGATCTATGATACCGGCAGAGGCAGCGTCAAACTGCGCTCCAAATGGAATTACGACAAATCTGCAAACTGCATTGAAGTGACACAGATCCCGTATTCCACCACGGTGGAAGCGATCATGGAAAAGATCGTGGAGCTGGTCAAGGCGGGCAAAATTCGTGAGATCTCGTATCTGCGTGATGAAACGGATATCAACGGTCTGAAACTCACGCTGGATCTCAAACGCGGTGTCGATCCCGATAAACTCATGCAGAAACTTTATCGCATGACCCCGCTGCAAGATGCTGTCTCCTGCAATTTCAATATCCTGATCGCCGGTATGCCGAAGGTCATGGGTGTGCGCGAGATCCTCGAAGAATGGATCGCTTTCCGGACAGAGTGCATCCGCCGCAGAGTCTATTTCGATCTGCATAAGAAAATGGATAAACTCCATTTGCTCGAAGGACTGGAAAAGATATTGCTGGATATCGACAAAGCCATCAAGATCGTCCGCGAAACGGAGGAAGAATCGGAAGTTGTTTCCAACCTCATGATCGGCTTCGGCATTGACAATATTCAGGCGGAATATGTCGCTGAGATCAAACTGCGGCATCTCAACCGCGAGTATATCCTCAACAGAACCAAGGAGATCGAGCAGCTCCGGAAAGATATTGCGGAAATGCAGGACATTTTGCAGGATGTCAAAAAAATCCGCAAAATCATGATCGAGGAACTCAAAAAGATCGCCGAAAAATACGGACAGCCGCGAAAAACACTCTTTTACGATCTTTCTGATGAGCCGGAGATCGCAGCGGAAGACGATACGCCGGATTATCCGGTGCATCTGTTCCTCTCCGCAGAAGGCTATTTTAAGAAAATCACGCCGCAGAGCCTGCGCATGAGCAGCGACCATAAGCTCAAAGAGGGCGATGTGATGATGCAGCAGAAAAATGCATCCAACCGCACCGAATTGCTGTTCTTTACCGATCAGGCGCAGGTCTATAAAACACGCGCAAGCGCTTTCGATGATACAAAGGCGAGCGTGCTGGGCGATTTTGTCCCCGTGAAACTCGGTTTTGATGAGGGGGAGCGCGTCCGTTTTATGGCGGCAACCGATGATTACAGCGGCTTTTTGCTGTTCTGCTATCAGAACGGTAAGATCGCCAAAGTGCCCCTGCAAGCTTATGCGACCAAAACAAATCGCAAAAAGCTCGCAAATGCGTATTCTGCGAAGAATCCGCTTGCCGAGATCCTGTTTATCTCTGAGGATTGCAATGTTATGCTGCGGTCGTCCAATAATCGTGCGATCGTCTTCAATACCGCGATGCTGCTGCCGAAATCAACCAGAGATTCCATCGGCGTGCAGGTCATGACGTTGAAAGCAAAGGGCGCTGTGCTCGATTCCGCGCAGGTGCTGAATTCTGAGGAATTTGAAGCAATGCAGAAATATGTGGTCAAAAATATCCCGGCGGCGGGCGGTATGGCAAAAGATCTGGAGATCAACGGGCAAATGACATTGTGATGACAGCGAATGACCTGACAAAATCGGAACAATTCTTTTGAATTGTATTTTCAAAAATTGCAAAAATATCGTTGTTTCGTTTATTTTGAAAGGATTCTTATTATGATTCGCAGAGCAGAGCAAAGAGATATTCCCGACATTTTGAAACTGTTGGTGCAGGTTGACATGGTGCACCATAACGGCAGACCGGATCTGTTTCAGGGCCCGGCAACAAAATATAATGCGGAGCAGCTCGCTGCAATCTTGCAGGATGACCGCTTACCCGTGTTTGTGCTGACTGATGACACCGATCAGCATGTGCTCGGGCATGCGTTTTGCAAGCATCAGCAGATCATCGGCGATGCCGTTCTCACGGATGTCAAAACGCTTTATATTGATGATATCTGTGTGGATGAACATGCCCGCAGACAGCATGTCGGGAAACGGCTTTATGATGCCGTGCTCGCATATGCGCGGGAATCCGGCTGCTATAACGTCACGCTGAATGTCTGGGCATGTAATCCCGGGGCACAGGCTTTTTATGAAAGCTGCGGCATGAAACCGCAGAAAATCGGAATGGAATGCATTTTATAAGGAGAATTTTATGGCGAACCGATATGAGGGCAAGGATGCCGATTGGAGCACCGCTTATGTTCCGGTGCCGCGTTATTATGAGAAACCCGACGGCACACAGTTTGGTGTGCTGACCATCAATGAAGGAATTGAAACCATTATGCCGAAATTGCCGCAGGAACGCTATCAGCCGGATGGGCTGGCACTCGCTGAATGGCGTATTTTGCTCTATAGCAAGACAAGAGGCGATGTCATCGGCGATACCGATTTCTATGACGCGATGCGGAAACTGGTGCTCGGCGGTTATATCAAGGATGATAACGGTGAAAATGTTTTGATAAAGGCACTTTCTCTGGCAGAACTTGACGCTTTGATGCGATAAAAAAGGGGAATTATCATGAGAGAAATTCATGTTCAGCAAATTACCGAAACGGTGCGGGATCTTTGTATTCGTGCAAACAGCGTCCTGCCGGATTCTTTGGAACAGTGCATTCGCTGCGGCAGTCAGAAAGAGGAATCTGCTGCCGGAAAGAGCGTTTTTGCAGACCTTTGTGCCAATCTCGATGCGGCACGGGAAACCGGTTTGCCCATTTGTCAGGATACCGGTATGGCAGTCATTTTTATGAAGATCGGGCAGGATGTGCATATTGTCGGCGGCGATCTGCGGGAAGCCGTGAATCAGGGCGTTGCTGCCGGTTATCTGGAAGGCTATCTGCGCTGTTCTGTTGTGGGAGATCCGCTGGAGCGCGTCAATACCGGAAACAATACGCCTGCTGTGCTGCATCTGGATCTTGTTCCCGGTGATTCCATTCAGATTGACGTATGTCCGAAGGGATTCGGCAGCGAGAATATGAGCGCACTGCGGATGTTCACGCCTGCCGCTTCACAGGATGATCTCATCGGTTTTGTGACGGATACCATCGCAAAAGCCGGCAGCAATCCCTGCCCGCCGATCGTGGTCGGAGTGGGCATCGGCGGCGATTTTGAACTGTGTGCGCTGCTGGCGAAAAAAGCGCTCTGCCGCGATATTTCGATCCGGAATCCGAAGCCGCTTTATGCCGGTCTTGAAGCAAAAATGCTCGATTCGATCAATCACCTCGGCATCGGGCCGCAGGGATTCGGCGGAACGGTCACGGCGCTTGCGGTCAATATTGAACAAGCCCCGACGCATATTGCCGGATTGCCCATTGCGGTCAATGTCGGCTGCCATGTGACACGGCACGCTTCTGCTGTGCTCTGAATTGTTTGTATCAGCCCGTTCGGAATCGTATCCGGACGGGCTTGCTTTTTTGTTGTGCATGAATCCGGTTGCCGCTGCATATGATCCTAGGGAACCGCTGATGAAATCGGCATCTCCGATGGCTTTGAAATGGAGCGCTGCTCTCATGATAAATCCGCCGGCGGCACTTTATCAGTGTTTTCCCAGAGAAAGGCGGTGCGGATATGATCCCTTTTTTATCCGGAATATTCGGGCAGATGACGCTGTTTTTGCTGCATGTCGATCATACGGCTGCGTTTCCGCCCCCGTTTACCAAGGCGGAAGAAGATGCCTGTTTGCAGCGGCTGGCGGCAGGCGATCCGGAAGCAAGGCAGGCTTTGATCTCCCATAATCTGCGGCTTGTTGCCCATCTCACAAAAAAGTTTTATTCGCCGGATCGGGAACAGGATGAGCTGATCTCAATCGGGACGCTTGGTCTGATGAAAGCAGTCGAATCGTTTCAGCCCGAAAAAGGGGCGCGGTTTGCGACATATGCGAGCCGATGCATTGAAAATGAGATTCTGATGTACTATCGGGCGAAAAAAAAGACCGCCGGAGAAGTTTTCTTCGACGATCCTTTGGAATTTGATAAAGACGGAAATGCGCTCACGCTGCTGGATGTTTTGCCCGATGACTGCGATCCGGAAGAACAGGCTGCACAATCTATTCAGCAAAAACAGTTATATCACTTTCTCGAAACCCGTTTGGAACGGCGTGAATGGGAAGTCATTGTGCACCGTTACGGGTTGTTCGGCTTTGCTGCGATGACACAGCGCGAAGTCGCAAAAGCGCTCGGCATCAGCCGTTCTTATGTCTCCAGAATTGAAAAACGTGCGCTCTCGATTCTGCGCGAGGCTTACGAAACATCAGCAGATATGTGATTTATCCGCGGTTCAGGAAAATGACCGTTCCGATGCAAACCGCAAGCAGTACCGCAGAAATGGATGCAATCAGTGCCACAGAGGATTTTTTGTCTGCGAAATGATCGTTGACGGCGTGTCCGGTCAACTGCATGACCCGCAGGAACGGCCGATACAGCAGCAGTGTGATCGCTGCATTGATCCCTGCTTTCAGCAGGTTGAACGGCAGGAACATGGTGGTCAGCATCGGCACGATTTCGGCGCGTGTGACACCCATATAAAGCGGCGAGATCAGATAGTTCCAGAGCAGCATGCTGACGGTCATCACACCGACACTGCTCACCAATCCGATTGCTGCGCCGTAAATATCCTTGCGCTTCTGATAGATCATGGATGCTGTGCAGGAAAAAGCTGCGCTCGAAACAATATTCATAATCATGCCGATCAATCCGGTTGTACTGAACGGCAGTTCCAGAAATGCGGTGACAACAGAGCAGGCGAGTGCTGCTGCGGGGCCATATAAAAAGCCCGCAAATGTGATGAAAACATCCTTCGGTTCATATTTCAGAAAACTGATGACCGGCACTTTGATGACAAGCATCGAAATGAAGCCGATCGCACTGAGCAGCGCAAGTACAACGATTTTTTTGGCAGCGGATACCGAATGCATGCCGCTTCCCTGCATTTGCATAACAGCCGTTTTTTTCATTTGTATACATTCCTTTCGTATTGAAAAATGCGTTTCAGAAAAAAGGAAAACCGCCTGTGAAACGGTTGCTTCACAGGCGGTGGATTGATACAGTTAGAATGCGGTAACATTCCGCAGATGCTGCTTCAATCTGTTTCTTCCGTCCGGACTCTTACCGTCGGTACCGGAATCACACCGGTTCAGCCATTGTTCGGCTCGCGGACTTTTACCGCCGGTGAGGAATTGCACCTCGCCCTGAAACAATTGTGATATGGCGGGCAGGATCGCTTATGCCTGCTCGTCTTCCCCGGTGCTGTCATCTGCATCCGTGTCATCGGCTGCATCGGGATCTGCTTCGATATTGTCATAGTTGAATTCGAGCAATTCGCCGCAGTGCGGGCAGATCATGCTGCCTTCCTCAAGCTGTGCCTCGCTGAGACTCACAGTTTCGTCACAGCTCGGGCAGCTCACGACATACTGCACTTCATCATATTCGTCATCATCATCATCTTCGAAAGCAAAGTCATCATAATCTGCCGGAAGCACTTTTCCGATACGGAAGTCGGAATCTTCATCCTCATAATCATCCGCATCATCGTCGTCGTCATCGTCATCGTCATCGTCATCATCACAGCAGTACAGATCGGATTCAACTTCTCCCAGATCCTTATCCAAAAGATCGCAAAGTTCGGTCAATTCATCAACCTGCGACTGCAAGTCGTCGATATAGACTGCCATTTCTTCCATGACCTCAGACATTTGCAGAATGGCTTTGCCTTCTTTCGTTGTGGAATCAAGCTCCATGCCGTCCAGAAGGCCTTTCATATAAGCGATTTTTTCGGTCAGTTTCATGATGTATCCTCACTTTCCAAAACATGCTTTATTCGCTGTAGAATTATGCACGCTCCATGTATTCACGGGTACGGGTGTCGATGCGGATTCTGTCGCCTTCGTTGATGAACAGCGGCACACGGATCTCTGCACCGGTCTCAACAACAGCGGGCTTGGTTGCGTTGGTAGCGGTGTTGCCCTTTACGCCCGGCTCAGTCGAGGTGACCTCCAGCTCGACGAAGAACGGCGGCTCGATGCCGAAGACATTGCCCTTGTAAGAGAGCACCTTAACGATTTCTTCTTCCTTGACGAAATCGAGGTTATTGCCGATGACATCCTTGCTGATCGGGATCTGCTCATATGTCTCCATGTCCATGAAGTAGTAGAGATCGCCGTCGTTGTAGCTGTACTGCATATCCTTGCGCTCGACATAAGCGGTCGGGAACTTTGCAGTCGGGTTGAAGGATGTTTCAACCACTGCACCGGTGATGACATTCTTATACTTGGTACGGACA
>DMBA01000007.1 GCA_003446315.1 Ruminococcus sp.
CTGGCCAGGGATGTAAAGATTCTTATGGAAAACGGGTTTACGGTAGATAAGATCCAGCCGGTGGACATGTTCCCGCATACAACAAGCATTGAAACGGTATGTCTGCTGGAACGGAAAGAAAAGCAGATCCCGCGCCGGAAACCGGTAAACCAGAAGAAAAAGAAACATGCAGGAAAATGAATCCTGTGAAAACGGAGGAACAAAAATGGATTATTTGATGCCGCAGAACCATCCGCAGAACAATGCGGATATTATGCGGAAAATACCGCAGATCACGGATCTGGACATGAGCGAAACGGAGTTTATCGAACTGCTGGAATACAGCATGATGCCGATTCAGCAGTTCTTCTCCTATTACAAATGTGCCATCATGGAAATCGAAACCAAATTCAAAGTGCTGGATGAGCAGTTTTCCCTGAACAGTGAAACAAATCCGATTGAATTTATCCAGTCCCGCATCAAATCTTACGGCAGCATTTTCCGGAAATGTGCATCCAAACAGATTCCGTATAATCTCGATCAGATTGAACGGGAGGTTCATGATATTGCAGGCATTCGCGTAGTATGCTCGTTTATTCAGGATATTTACCGCCTTGCCGACTGTCTGCTTCAGCAGGATGATATTACACTGATTGCAAAGAAGGATTACATCCGGAATCCGAAGCCGAACGGATACAGAAGCCTGCATTTGATCGTCGCTGTACCGATCTTTCTGGAGAATGAGAAGCGGCTGGTAAAAGTGGAAGTGCAGCTTCGGACACTGGCAATGGATTTCTGGGCAAGTCTGGAGCATAAACTGCGATATAAGAAAAACCTGCCGGAAAACACACTGCTTTCGCTGGCAGGAGATCTGAAACAGTGTGCCGATGAGAGCGCAGAATGGGATATGCGCATGCAGGCGATCCGGAATGAGATCGCAGAAAGCTGAAAAAAACCGTCTGATTCCTGATGCACAGGAATCAGACGGTTTTCGTTTGAAGCAGGGCAAAACAGATTCTTCTGCAAAAAGTTTGTGAAAATATTGACAAACTCACAGAAATCGGGTATAATAGGAACTGTAAAAATTTGCAGCCGCAAGGAGGAGTTTCATTATGAGCAATATTCGAATCGGTATTGTCGGTTACGGCAATCTCGGAAAAGGTGTAGAATTGGCGATCCGCAGCAATCCGGATACCAGCCTTGCATTTGTCGCAACACGCCGCGATCCGGCTACGGTGCAGATCCGGACTGAAAATGTCCCGGTTTATCGCTATGACGATCTTGCCGCACATAAGGATGATGCTGATGTTGTCATCATCTGCGGAGGTTCTGCAACCGATCTTCCGAAACAGACACCGGAGCTTGCAAAGCTCTTTCATGTAGTTGACAGCTTTGATACACACGCACGCATTCCGGAGCATTTTGCAAATGTAGATGCTGCCGCAAAAGAATCCGGTCATATCGCCATGATTTCCGTCGGCTGGGATCCGGGTATGTTCTCGCTGGCTCGTCTTTACGGAAACTGCATCCTGCCCAACGGCAAGGATTATACCTTCTGGGGCAAGGGTGTCAGCCAGGGCCATTCTGATGCGATCCGCCGCGTCGAAGGCGTACAGGATGCAAAACAGTATACCGTTCCGATCGAAGCTGCAATGGATGCAGTCCGCAGCGGTGCACAGCCGGAACTGACAACACGCCAGAAGCATCTGCGCGAATGCTATGTCGTCGCAAAACCGGGTGCAGATCTTGCCAAAATTGAAAATGACATCAAGACAATGCCGAATTATTTTGATGAGTATGATACCACAGTCCACTTCATTTCTCAGGAAGAATTGAACCGCGATCATGCAGGCATCCCGCACGGCGGATTTGTTATGCGCAGCGGTGTGACCGGTGCAAACGGAGAGAACAAGCATCTGATCGAATATAGCCTGAAACTGGATTCCAATCCGGAGTTTACAACCAGTGTTCTGGTTGCATTTGCACGCGCTGCTGTTCGTCTTGCAAATGAAAAGCAGACCGGCTGCAAGACCGTTTTTGATATCCCGCCTGCATATCTTTCGCCGCTTTCCGGAGATGCGCTTCGTGCACATTTACTGTGAGTTGAAAGCTGCATGTTAAAATCGCCAAGTTTTACAGCGCGTTCGACGTTTTTCTGATTGAAAAATCCGAAATATCATTTTGCATTTGACAAACTGCGTAATTTCGTTATATAATACATGTAGACTAAATTTTTAGGAGGAAAACTCAATGAAGAAAAACGATCTGGTTGCAGCGATTGCCGCAAAGGAAAATTGCCCGAAGAAGGAAGCTGATAAGGCTCTGAACCTGGTTCTGGATGCAATTACCGATGCACTGATTTCCGGTGATAAGGTTTCGATTACCGGTTTTGGTACTTTCGAAGTACACGATCGTCCTGCAAGACAGTGTAAGAACCCGCGCACCGGCGAGGTTATGATGACAAAACCCTGCAAGGCACTCACCTTCAAGGCTGGTAAGACCCTGAAGGACGCGATCAATCCGGAAGACTGATTATTCGTTGAAATTTAAGCAGAGGAGGAAACGATTATGCCGAGAGCAAAAAAGGAAACGACTGCTGATGCAGTCGAAAAGGTAAAAGCAGTTGCAGAAGATGCAAAGGAAGCAGTTGTTGCTGCTGCTGAGACTGTAGCTGAAAAAGCTGAGCCTGTTGTAAAAAAGGTGAAAGCCGCAGCCAAATCTGCTGCGAAGCCGCGCCGTTCTGCTGCAAAATCGGAAGAAGAAAGCAAGCCTGCCAAAACCACTCGTACCAAAAAGGCGGAAGCATCCGTGGAAACGAAGGTTGTGATTGAGCTGCCGAATGTTTCGGAGTCTGCTGATTCTTTGGTTTCCCGTGCAAAAGCTGATTGGCTTGCAAAGGGAAATGCACAGGAAGATATGAAGCAGCTTACATTGTATATCAATGCTGCTGAAGCAATGGTATATTATGTTGTGAATGACGATTATCTTTCCGGCAATTTTGCAATTTGATTTGCATAAGCAAAGAGCGTACCGAATTTGAATCGGTACGCTCTTTTTGTTTTATGTACGGAATACAGCAGTGAATGTGACAAGCTGATGCGCACTTGTAACAGTCAGTTCACCGTGCAATTGCTTTACAATGCTCTTTGCGATGCTCAGTCCCAGACCGGAACCGTTCGGGCTGCCTTCCGTATCCACGCGATAGAAGCGTTCAAACAGATGTGAAAGCTGCTCTTCCGGAATATCCTTGGCTGTGTTTGCAACAGAAAGCCTGATCTGATCCTGTGCATCCTGCGCAAGCGTGACAGATATCTCAGCATTTGGCACAGAATGCAGCACAGCATTATCCAGCAAAATGGAGAGAAGCTGTTTGATATTATCTTCCTCGGCAGGCATCATCACATTTTCCGCAATGGATGTTTGCAGCGTTTTGCCGTTTTCATAGATGATCGGTTCAAACACAAGGCATACATTCGCAACCGTATCACTCAGAGAGAGGGCTTCGATCTGTTCCTGCTTTGCTTTTCCGCTGTCCATGCGCGCAACAGACAGCAAATTGCTGATGAGTTTCGACATGCGGGTGGTTTCCGATTGAATATAGCTGAGCCATTTGCTCTGACCGGAAACAGATTCCTGCGGATTGGATAGAATGACCTCTGTATTGGCAGCAATGACCGCCAACGGCGTTTTCAGCTCGTGGGATGCATCCGCAACAAATTGCTTTTGCTTTTCCCATGCAACGGCGATCGGTGTAACAGTCCAGTTTGCAAGGAGCAAACTGATTCCAAATACGATCATCAATCCAAACGCGGTAATCAAAATAAATATGAACAATAATCTGCTCAATGCAGAAAGTTCCGGTGTACGGTCGATCAGCACGAGATTATAATGTCCGTTCTCATCGGGTTCATAAAGAAAGCGATAGGAAACATCATCAATTTTGATGGTACCGGAGCGCTTGCCGCGGTGCTTGACTTCCTGAATGGCGCGATGAACCGTCTGGAAATGCTCATCATCCGACTTATGCGAATCATTTCCTGCATAGGATTCGATATTGCCGTCAGAGTCAAGTTGTGCGATCAGTGCATCCGGCACATATTTGCCTTCTTCGACCGGCACAACGGGCGGTTCACCGGGTTCCGGGAAATCACTCTGCGGGGATTCCGGAGCCGGAACAATGGGTTCCGGCGGGGGAACGGTTTCCGTTGCAGTGTTTTTATCTGTTTTCGGAGCCGTGCGATTGGCAGCAGCAGTTGTAGCCGGCTGCGTTGTGATCGGTGTTGTCGCGGTTGCCGTCTGTGTCTCCGTGACGGGCTCCGTTTGCGGCGGTTCTGTCTCAGGCACGTCCGGTGCGACCGGTTCAGGCGGCTGCTGCGGTTCTGTCGGATGCTCAATGCGATTCGGCGGTGCAGTTGCTTTTGTAGCGGGCGGAGCAGGCGGCTGTGTCTGATGCGGCGGTTGTGTCTCAGCCGGCGGATCTATTTTCGGCGGCTGTGTTTCGATCGGTTGTTCCGGATGATTATTCCGGTCATCATGTTCATGCGCATCCCGATTGTCATTGTGATCGTCATGCGGTTCGTCGTTATTCGGCGGATTATTCCAATCCCATTCTCCCCAATCCGGCTGATTGCCGTCGCCCGGATTCGGGATCCACCACGGATACCACCAGCCCCACGGCGGGGGATAGACCACAGGCGGCATATTGTTGTTATCCGGATACTGCCACTGATTCTCGTCCGGATTCTCAGAAAGCGGCATCAGGATCGGTTCATCCTGCCGGATTGTCGGTGCATTAAGATTCGGCGGTTCACCGTGCTGACCGGGCTGATCTGCGCGTTTCATCATCTCCCGCATAACGGTATAAGAAGACGAGACTTCCGCGTGATACAAAACACCGAACAGCACAGTCAGGCACACCAGCAGCGTACTGCTGAGCAGCGCCATATTTGTGATAAGATAGCGCAGACGCAGTTTTTTGATCATCCGGCATCCCTCCTTTTCAAACGTCGGATGTTAGGATTCTTTTTCCTCAAGGCAATAGCCGATGCCGCGCATGGTTTTGATCGCAACTTTCGATTTCATATGTGCAAGTTTTTTGCGCAGGAAGCTGACATAAACCTCAACATTATTGCTTTCGGCATCCGATTCATAGCCCCAGATCTTCACAATAAGCGTTTCCTTTGAAAGCACGCGGGTACCGTTTTTCAGGAACAGTTCCATCATGGAGAATTCCTTCAAGCCCAGCTTAAAAGAATTCTGTCCGCAAAACAGTTCACATGTAGAGAGATTGAGCGTCAGATCACTGAATGTCAACACATTTTCAAAGATGATATTTGCATTCCGTCGATAAAGGGAACGGATCCGGGCAAGCAGCTCGTCAGAGGAAAACGGCTTGGTCATATAGTCATCCGCGCCGACATCCAGACCTGCAACTTTATCTGCGACCGTATCCTTCGCCGTCAGGAGCAGGACAGGCGTTGTCATTTTATGCTGCCGGATCTCCTTCAAAACCTCAAGACCGTTCATCCGCGGCAGCATGACATCCAGAATAATCATATCATAAATGCCGGAAAGTGCGTTGTCCAGACCGCTTTCCCCGTCATAACATACGTCAGCAATATATTTATTTTTATGGAAGATCTGCACGAGCGCATCTGCCAGCGCCGCTTCATCTTCAACCAATAAAATCCGCATATTCTCATTCCTTTCCATTCTGATATCTACTTTTATTATACACGACTTTTCCATTTTTTGCAAGCCTTTTCATAACATTTCAATGCACATTTATCCCCATTGCTGCATAGGATATACAAAATATTCAGAAAGAGGTGTATGAAGATGCCTGTTGTCTTTCTCAGCCCATCCACACAGGAATGGAATCCATATGTCACAGAAGGAAAAAATGAAGAAATGGTCATGAATCTGCTTGCGGATGCGATGGAACCGTATCTGCGATCAAGCGGGATCATGTTCGTGCGGAACGATCCGGAGCGCAATGTGGCAGGTGCCATAGCAGATTCCAATGCCGGCAGATTTGATGTGCATCTTGCACTGCATTCTAATGCCGCACCCGATCAGTTCAAAGGCATATTACGCGGAATTGATGTGTATTATGCGCCAAAAAGCAGTGACAGCGAGCTGCTTGCGACGATTCTCGCCAATAATTTGCAGCGTATTTATCCGCTGCCGAATCAGGTGACGGCGCGTCCGACGAGCAATCTGGGCGAAGTGCTGCGTACCAAAGCAGTCGCTGTTCTGGCAGAACTCGGATATCATGATAATCCGGAAGATGCGCAGTGGCTGTATCAGAATCTGGAGCAGATCGCGCAGAATCTGGTGCTGTCTCTGACGGATTATTTCGGGATTCCGTATATTCCGGCAACAGAACCGTTTTTCGGAACGGTGGATACGGAAGGGAGCCGTTTGAATCTGCGGGATTATCCGGCGCTGACCGGAACGATTCTGACGCAGATCCCTGACGGCACCCAATTGATCCTATACGGCGCTGCGGACGGCTGGTTTGTGACATCATGGAACGGAAAAACCGGTTATGTCAGCGGCGAATATGTGCGTTTATAAACCGGCATCCGTGATTTTTTCAATGATCTGCCGGAAAACCGGTGCTGCTGTCTGATTGCCCGATCCGCCGTTTTCCACGAATACCGTAACCGTATACCGCGGCTGATTCACCGGAAAGAAGCCGGTCATCCATGCGTGGCAAAGCTCCGTGCCGTCTTTCCGGAATTGTCCGGTCTGTGCGGTCGAGGTTTTGCCGCCTGCTCTGGTATTCTGCGGTTTCCCGTTTGCAGATGCAGTGCGTTCCAGCACAGAAACCATCATTCTGCGCACTTTTGCTGCTGTATCGGAGCGCAGTGCCCGCCGCTGCACCGGCTGCTCCTGACGGTTCAGTGATTTGCCGTCCGTGGTGCAGCCAAGGATCAGATGCGGCTCTGAATAGATGCCGTCATTGACGATACATGCAGTCATTGCAGCGATTTGCAGCGGGGTTGCCAGCAATTTGCCTTGTCCGAAACTCATATTCGCTTTTTCTGCTTCAATTTGCAGTTCGGCTTCAGATTGCAGGTAACCCGCCGCAGATTCCAGCCCTTCAGCCAAAACGATCTTCTGACCGAAGCCGAGCGATTCAGCGGTATCATGCATGGCTTGCGGTGAAAGCAGACGGCTCAGGGAAATGAAATACGGATTGCACGAGCACATCATGGCATGCTGCATATCCAGCAGACCGTGTCCATCCTGCTTATGACAGCGAAACCGCTGCCCGTAAACGCGAACTTCGCCGGTACATTCATACATATATTTTGCGGAAAATCCGGATTCCAATGCAGCAGATGCCGTCACGAGCTTGAACACGGAGCCGACGCTGTAAGCAGAAAGTGCACGGTTTATAAAAGGGGAGTCGCTGCGCTGCATTGCCGCAGAAAGATTGTCCGGATCATAAACCGGGGTGCTTGCACATGCAGCAATATTTCCGGTTTTGCAATCGAGCACAATGGCTGCTCCGGCATTCGGACGCACTGTTTTCAGTGCATCTTCTGCAATTTTCTGGATATCGGTATGCAAAGTCGTCACAACACCGCCGCCAGCCTGACCATGCTGCAAAACGGTTGTTTCCGCACCTGCAAGCACTTCGCCGCGGGCACTGACCGTAAATGTGACATCCGCAGATGCAGCACAGGATTTAAGCCATCCGGCATATGCGCGCTCAATGCCGGACATCGGTTCTCCGTTTTGCTGATATCCCAGCAAATGCTGTGCAAACCGGCTGCCGCGGCACATTTCTCTGCCGTGCAGAATAATCAGATTCTGGTTTCCTTCTGCTTCTTCGGTCAGATCACAGATAAAAGGGGAGACACTTTGCAAATGTGACTGTACTTCCTTTCGGTTTCGCAGTTTTGTGAATATGGAAGCAAGTGTATCCGGTGTGGGATTCACAACTGCTTTGACAGACGGTGCACCTGCATTCAGCGGCTGAAAATTACAGTCATAAATGATGCCGTCTGAAAGCGGAACATGCAAATGGTATTTTCCCTGCCGCACACCGACTGCTGCAACGGCATCTCCCTGCGCAGCGGTGCACAGTTGGATCAATACGCCGGTCATGCACAAAAACAGGATCCCGGCAAGCAAATATAGACGAATCGGCGGTTTTTTCATCATTTCCATCCTTTCTTTGCGAAAAGTACGCTTTTATAGAAAGTATTCATCAGAAATGAAAAAATATGCAAAAATACGAAAAAGAAGCGAAAAATACCGATTCTAAACCGCGCAAACCATGCATATTCTGTGTTGAGGTGAGCGCATGGCAGAACAGCATAACCACAGATCCATGATATATGAAACTGCTTGTTTGAGTCTCTTTTCTGTTTGCTTGCAGGGCATGGGACTGTTATTCAATGTATTTTTATCGAATCGGCTCGGTACGGCATCCGTCGGCATTTTAACGCTGATTGGTTCTTTTTACAGTCTCGCTGCGGTACTGAGCGGCGGCAGCGGTTTTGTATCCGCAAGCAGATTTCTCTCCGAAGAGCTCGGATGCGGCGGCGATCCGCACAAAGTGTTCCGCTATACTATGCGGTTTTGCCTGCTGCTCAGCGGATCGGCTGCCTGTCTGCTCTGTATTTTTGCAGGATGGGTCGCAGAACGGATCGGGGCTGCCGGTATTACCGCAGAAACCGTCCGTTTATTGAGCATTTCGCTGCCTGCCGCCGCTGCCGCAGCTTGTCTGAAAGGGCGCTGCTATGCCTATCAGCGGGTCTATGCACCGGCTGCTGCGGAATGTCTGGAATTCCTCGTTCGTGCCGGAATTCTGGCGTTTTGCGCGGTTTTTCTCATCCCGCAGCAGAAAATGAGCCTGCTGACTGCTTTCGCATGGGCAATGACTGCCGGTCAGATCAGCACAGTGGTTTTGCTGCTCGCTGTCCGGATCCCGCCATGCAGACAAAATACCTCCTGTTCCGTTACATTTCCGGTTTTTTTGCGCATGATGCTCCCGATTATGGGCAATGCATGTCTGGTTGCTTTGCTGAGCAGTGCAAATGATGCGCTTGTTCCGCTGACGCTTCTGCAATACGGAAACAGCACAGAGGAAGCGCTTTCACAGTTCGGGGAATTTGAAGCAATGATTCTCCCGACACTCTATTTTCCTTCTGTGATGCAGTGCTGTATGGCAGGCTTGCTCGTTCCGGCACTTTCCAGAGCGCGTGCAACCGGCGATGATGACCAGATCCGTATGCTGACAGAACGTGTGCTGGAACAAACGGCTGCATATGCGCTGTTTGTTGTGCTGATCCTGATGCAGTTCGGCGGACAAATCGGGATGCTGCTCGGCGGAGATGCCTTTACCGGAAAGATCCTCTGCTGCATGGCACCGGTCGTGCCGTTTATTTATCTGGAGATCATACTGGAAGGAATCCTGCGCGGACTTGGAAAGCAAAACTTTTCATCCGTCAATTATCTGGCGGAATACATCGTTCGGATCTCTGTTTTGCTGATTTGTGTCCCGATGTTCGGGTTTTATGGCATCGCCGCTTCCTATCTGGCATGCAACATCAGCGGAAATGCTGTCAGACTGTGCATGGTGTTCCGTCTGACCGGTTTGAAACCCGTGTGGCGAAAGATTCTCGTGCGACCGCTTTTTGCATTGCTGTTCAGCAGTCAGATCACGTTTTTGATGATGTATTTGCTGCGAAAGCTGCCCGCTGCGCCGCTGGTTCTGATGGCTGTGCAGATCGCATTGTGCGGCGGCATCTATCTCCTGATTCTGCGTTTCCTGAACAGCGCATCCGGTATGCCGAACAAAACGATCCCGGCAGCAAAACGTGCAGGGATCCGGAGTTGATCTGTATATTCATATATGATACGCCGCTGTGATACGATGCGCTATACCGTATCGCAGCGGCGTATGTTATTGAAAGATTATGCCTGTCCGAGCAAACGCTGATAATATGTGTAATCTTCATCTTTGAACACATTGAAGATCACCTTGATATCATGGGTCTGCTGATATGCTTTGACTGTCCGGACAGCGATCTCTGCTGCTTTTTCCTGCGGGAATCCGAATACGCCGGTTGAGATACAGCAAAATGCAATGCTCCCGATGCCGTTTTCCGCTGCTATGGCAAGGCAGCTTTTATATGCGCTTTCCAGCAGCCTGCAATGTGTTTCGGTCAATGCGCCTTCCACGATCGGGCCGACGGTATGGATCACATAATCGCAGGGAAGATTATAAGCCGG
>DMBA01000324.1 GCA_003446315.1 Ruminococcus sp.
CAAGCCGGCAGCAAGATCCTGCTCGCTGCCCCGACCGGCAGAGCAGCCAAGCGGATGAGCGAACTCACCGGCAGGATGGCGCAGACCATCCATCGGCTGCTGGGCACAGCCGTTGATGAAGGCGAAGGCGTATTTCAGCACGATGAACACAGCCCGCTTGAGGCGGATGTCATCATCGTGGACGAAGTTTCCATGGTAGATGTGCTGTTGTTTGAGCATCTGCTGCGTGCGATCCGGCTTTCTGCACGCCTGATTCTTGTCGGAGATGAAGATCAGCTTCCGTCCGTGGGGGCTGGGCATCTCCTGCATACGCTCATCGCCTGCAAGCGGCTCCCGGTTGTCCGTCTGACCGAAATTTTCCGGCAGGCACAGGAAAGCTGCATTGTCCGCAGTGCGCACCGGATCGTCAACGGTGAAATGCCTGATCTGAGGGAAAAGCAAAGCGATTTCTTCTTCTTCGACCGGCGGGAAGCATCCGATGCAGCCGCCTTCCTGCGGGATCTTTACACCCGCCGTTTGCCGCAGGCTTATCAGTTTGATCCGAAAAATGATATTCAGGTGATCTCCCCCACCCGCAAAGGCATCCTCGGCACGGTAATGCTCAATCAGATGCTGCAAGAAGCGGTCAACCCGCCGCAATACGGCAAGCCCATCCTCAAAAATCTGCTTTATACCTTCCGGGAAGGCGATAAGGTCATGCAGATTCAGAATCAATATGACATGGAATGGGTAAAGCTCGACCGCCGCGGCACCGGCATCTTCAACGGCGATGTCGGCACCGTGCAGTATATTGATAAAAATGCCGGTTCCATGAAAGTCGATTTCGATCAAAAAATCGTGACATATCGGAAAGACCAGCTCGATCAGCTTGAACTCGCCTATGCCGTGACGGTACACAAAAGTCAGGGAAGCGAGTTTGAAGCGGTCATTCTGGCGCTGCCGGAAGGGACAGATCGTCTGAGCTATCGCAGTCTGCTTTATACTGCCGTGACACGCGCAAAACGCCTGCTCATCATGATCGGCTCGCCGCGGAAAGTCGCAGAAATGGTGCAGAATCAGGATCGTTCCCAGCGCTGCTCCTGTCTGAGTGATATGCTGCAAAAAGCCGTCAGCAAAGAGGAACAGGAATCATGAAGCAAATACCGCTTTTTCTGCTGGATCTGCTTTATCCAAACCGCTGCGATTGCTGCGGCAGTTCCATTCCATATGATGCTGCCATTTGCCGTTCATGTGCCGAACAGCTCTGCGAACTGCGCATCTCCTATGCAGATTGGGCTGCACAAAAGCAGCATTTACCGTGGAAAAACGGCGCTGCACTGTATGCATACAAAGGCATTGCCCGCAGCGGGATCCTCGCACTCAAAGACGGCTTTCGCGGGTTCGGCAAATATGCCGCTGCCCGTCTTGCGCAGGAAGCCGCACAGCAATTCGGTGCGCTTGATCTCGTCACATGGGTACCTGTTTCCGATAAACGCCGCCGTTTGCAGGGCTATGCGCACGCAGAATTACTCGCAAAAGAGATTGCTGCGGTCTTGCAGCTTCCTGCGCGGGGCGACCTGCTCACGGAACAGCATACCATCAGCCGTCAGCATGATCTGCCTGCGCATGAACGGGAACAATATGCGCACCGTTTTTCACAAACCGGTATCCCGCTGCAAGGTCAGACTGTCCTGCTTGTTGATGATATTCTGACAACCGGCAGCACGATGAAGCGCTGCACATCAGAATTGCTTGCCGCGGGAGCCGGAAGTGTCTATATTGCAGTTGTCTGCTGTGCCGGCATCCACTAAGAATCTGCCTATGCACCCATTTGTCAGCGCGTGCATATACTGCACTATACATTGACAGGAGGGATGCTTTATGAAGGTTGTCGTTGTCAGAAGTCCGCGGCTGCTTGCCGGATTCTTCCGGCTGATGTTCCGGATCCGGAAGGAGCACGCTTCGGCAGAATGATGAAATGCACATAAATACGAGCAATTTACGATTTGACAGTTTTGTGACATTTTCCTGACACAATTGCGGGGACTTCTCAGCAGAAATATGATATGATAATGACAGACCGAAACAAACGGTACGGTCATTCCACAAATCATATTTTTGAAGGAGGTTTTCTTATGAAAACAATTATGATGAAAGCAGCAGCACTCACAGCACTTGCTGCACTCGTTCCCGCATCGCTCGCACTGTGCGCAAATGCACAGGACATCAAGGCAGCAGAGGAGACAAATGCCATTGTGACAGAATCCGGCGACACAACTGATCCGACCGACTTTGACGAAGAAGATATGGACGCAAATGCACCGGTCACCATTTCCGACACGACCGTCATTCAGTCGGATGATGACGACGAAACGGAACAGACAAACACTGCCTGCTATATCTATTCAGACGACGATGGGACAGAAGAGGAAGTCTCTATCAATCTGGATGACGAACAGCCGGAAGGATTTTCGTTCCTTCTGGGATCAGATGACGCAGATTTCGAAAACGGTAACTTCGATCATCCGGAAGGCGACTGCACACTGCTTTCTCTGGACGAAGCAAATGCACGCGCAGAGGAAAAACTCAGTGAAGCAGATCTGGCACGCTGGCAGGAACTGACCGCTGCGCTGCAAGAATCGGATTTCATCAACGGCACGCAGGATGAAGCCGTCATCAACGAGCTGGTAGCGCTGCTGAATCAGCTCACGGATGCGGATGTCAAGTGGAACGGCATCACTTACACCTGCAAGACTGATCCGGAAAACGCTGAAACATTCGGTGTTTCCATCATTTCGGATGGTGAAGATGACGGCATCGTGAATGAGGAAACATCTTATCTTACTTACACGGAATCTTCGGAAGAATAAGAAAAAAGCACATGAACAAAGCGGAACCTGTCCTGTAATGGGGCGGGTATTCCGCATTTGGAGGCGAAAATGACAACGAACGGAAAATTGATCTATGCGGCAGATGATGAAGCCGATATTCTGGATATCATGCGGGAATTCCTGAAAAACGCCGGATTCTCCGTGCAGACCTTCTCCACCGGAGATGCACTTTTTGCTGCTTTTCAGGAAAAGCCCTGCGATCTTGCGGTGCTGGACATCATGATGCCGGGAACGGACGGGCTGACCATCTGCAAAAAACTGCGTGCGATCTCGAATGTCCCGATCGTGATCCTGACCGCAAAAGAGAGTGAAACAGACCATATGCGCGGCTTTCTGCTTGGCGGCGATGACTATCTCATCAAGCCGTTTTCGCCTTCCCTGCTGGTTGTCCGGATTCAGGCGCTTCTGCGGCGTGTGGATATGATGCAGCCCGTGCAGCAGCAAAACCGTTCCTTCGGTGACCTGATCTTCTCTGAAGCAGACCATTCTGTACGCTGCGGCAATACATCGCTTGCACTTACGGTCACCGAATTTTCGCTGCTGGGCTGCCTGATGGCACATGCCGGCAGTGCTGTTTCCAGAGAGGATCTGCTCAATCAGGTCTGGGGCATCGACAGCAATGACATTGAAACGCGGGTGACCGATGAAACGGTACGCCGGATCCGACAAAAGCTCAAAACTGCCGGAAGCAGCGTCCGGATCGCGGCAGTCTGGGGCTATGGCTATCAGTTAGAGGTGCAGCATGTGTAAGATCCGATATCGCATCGCATTGCTGATCGGCGGCACAGTCTTAGTGCTGCTGCTTATCATCATGGCGGTGTTTCATCTCAATATCCGGAAACAGATCG
The DNA here is from genome assembly GCA_003446315.1 of Ruminococcus sp. Classification (GTDB taxonomy): domain Bacteria; phylum Bacillota; class Clostridia; order Oscillospirales; family Ruminococcaceae; genus Firm-04. The sequence continues at coordinate 3,719 of DMBA01000324.1, forward strand.
CGGAACAGGCGGATGCCTGCCTGAAAAACGCCGATTCGTTCAGTATGAATCCGGATGAGGCATTCGCGGTAAATGTCACGCCGATGCTCTATAACCCGGAGCAGATCCTGATCGCAGAGGATGAAACAGAGAATGTTTTTACCCAGAAAGAACGGGATCTGATCGAATGGTGCAGCAATCAGCCGAAGGATCAGACGCTGCTGGCAGAATTGAACGGCAGCATTTACTATATTTACAGAAAAGACTGCGATCAATCCCATAACCTGACTGTCTCCTACACCATTGAAGTGAGCAGTTCCGATGAAAGCGCAGAAGGCGATCCGTTCCAGATGATCTTTGACGATTCGGAGAGCATCACAGATGCTTTTACCCCCAAAGAAGTGCAGATCCGGCAGATCATCTCCTATGTAGATGTGACCGGTGAGCTGGATATGATCCGCCGCATCAACCTGATGTTTATCATTGCAGCATCGGTCATCGGCATGTTCGGAACGGTTGCCGGATACATCCTCGGCAAAAAACTGGAACAGAATCAGCTTGTGCAGAAGCAATTCTTTGAAAACACCTCACACGAACTGAAAACCCCGCTGACCGCCATTCGCGGCTATGCAGAAGGCATCTCGCAGGGGGTCATCACAGATTATGTCCAGACCGGCAAAGTGCTCACCGAACAGACCGATAAAATGCGCTGTCTCATCGAAGATATTCTGTGCATGGCAAAGCTCGAAAGCGGTACTGTGCAGCTCCGGAAAGAGGAGATCGGGCTTCCCGGTTTTTTGCAGGATTGTCTCATGCCGTTTGAAGGCACCGTGCTGAACCGCGGACTGGACGTATCGCTGGAGCTCCAGCCAATGACTGTATCTGCCGACCCCGATCAACTGGAGCATGCGCTTACAAATCTGCTTACCAATGCAATGAAATATGCAAAAACGGGCATCGGCATCTCCTGCGGAAAAGGGATCATCCGCATCCAAAATGACTGTGATCCGCTTTCTGATGACGAGCTTGCGCATCTCTTTGACCGATTTTATACCGGCAGAGGCGGCAATACGGGCATCGGGCTTTCGATTGCCAGAGATTACATTTTGCTGCACGGCTGGCATATTGCCGCAGAGCGCACAGAAAACGGCATCTGCTTTGTGATCCGCTGCGCCCCAAACAATACAAAAAATAAAAAGGAAAGCGCGGCGAAGCCGAAATAAAAGGATTGGCGCTGAATATGTTCCTCGACAAACGAAGCCCCTGAGCTTTTGACTCAGGGGCTTTTTGCTTATTGATAACGTGTCTCCGACGGATTGCGCATGAGGATTCTGCCCAATATGGATCATCCGGGCGCAATCCCTCAAGCACCGATCTTGCGGAATTTTGCATAGCGGTGATCGAGCAGTTCTTCGGGTGTCATCTGCATCAGTTGATTCAGTTCATTGAGCAGCACCGATTTCAAAGCAGAGCAGATCTCGCGGTCTGTTTTGCCGGATTCAGGGATCACCTTTTCAACAATATCGAAGCTCAGGAGATCATAGGAAGTGAGCCGCAGATGCGCCGCAGCATCGGGGGCTTTGGCGGCATCTTTCCAAAGGATACTGGCGCAGCCTTCGGGCGAGATGACGGAATAAACGGCATCTTCGAGCATGATCGCGGTATCACAAACGCCGAGTGCAAGTGCACCGCCGCTGCCGCCTTCCCCGACGATCACAGAAATAACGGGTGTTTTCAGCCCCATGAGTTCATAGAGGTTTTCAGCGATTGCAAGACCCTGACCGCGTTCCTCAGCATCAATCCCGCAGTAAGCGCCGGAGCTGCCGATGAAGCAGATCACAGGTCTATGGAATTTTTCGGCTTCTTTCATCAGGCGGAGTGCCTTCCGATAGCCTTCCGGTTCGGGGCAGCCGAAATTCCGTTTCATTCGTTCCTCGATGGTATTGCCGCGCTCCATAGCGATGACCGTAACGGGGATGCGATTGAGATAGCCGATTCCGGCAACGATCGCGGCATCATCACCGAATCTGCGGTCGCCGTGCAGCTCCACAAAATCATCAATCATATGTTCAATATAGTAAGAACCCATCGGGCGCTTACCGTTTCGCGCCGCCTGCACACGTTCGTAAGCGGTTTTTTTATCAGCGATAGCCATAATCCATCCTGCCTTTCAGAATCCCGAAGCGGGAAATTATTATTCTGTTTCGTGCTTGACCCACACACAAAAAGCGATCAAAGCGATCGCAGCGAGAAAGAGAAATCCAAGACCGAATATGCAGATCCATTTTTTCAAAGGGGCTTCTTTGCGCAGATTTTCCTGTTCCTGCTGCAAAAACCGTTCTGCGGGAACCGCATCGGGATTTGCAGCATAAGCGGCATTCAAATCGCAGCAAACATCCGCTTGTTCGGGATATTTCCATGCAAAGTAATAGGCATAGTCCGTATCATTGACGATTCTTCTGCGCACCTGCATATAATTGATTTTCCGCGCCAGCCATGCAGCCAGACGGTTAAACGCCAGAATACAGGCAGCACGATCCAGCACCAAGCCAAGTGAGGGCGAAGTGCCGGTATGGAAGAACAGTGCCGCGATTGCGCCCATTCCGATGACGACCGCAAGGATCGAAGCGATTTCAAGTGCAGCAGCGGCACCGGATTCCTGATAAGCGATATACGGAAAGGCATATGTACCTGCATTACCCGTTTTCCGCACAGCGCCGGGATGTCTTTTTGCAAAGCGTTTTTCTTTCTCCGTGAGATTTTGTCTGTAGGAATCAAGAAATCCCATATGTGATAAACCTGTGCTTATTTTTTGCCGCACTGATGGAGCGCGAGCAATTTTGCAAGTGTATAGGTCATCCGCGGGCGTTCCTCAATGAGGTCGACAAATCCGTGTTCCAACTGGAATTCCGCACGCTGGAAGCCGGCAGGCAGCTTCTGACCGGTCGTCTGTTCGATGACGCGCTGACCGGCGAACCCGATCAAAGCCTTCGGTTCTGCGATGATGATATCGCCCTGCATCGCAAAGCTGGCAGTAATACCGCCGGTTGTGGGGTCAGTGAGGACAGCGATATAGAGCAAACCTGCTTCGCTGTGTCGTTTGACCGCACCGGAGACTTTCGCCATCTGCATGAGGGAGAAGATACCTTCCTGCATACGGGCACCGCCGGAGGTAATAAAGCCGATCACCGGCAGACCGAGCTGGGTAGCTTTCTCAAAGATTCTGGTGATCTTCTCACCGACAACCGTACCCATACTGCCCATCATGAACGCAGAGTCCATGATAAACAGCCCGGTATCCATGCCGTCGATCTTGGCAGTTCCGCAGACAACGCCTTCATTCAGACCGCTTGCTTTCTCAGCCTTTTCGAGTTTCTGCGCATAATCGGGGAAATCAATCGGATTTTTGGATTTCAGTTTTTTATCAATTTCGTTGAAGCTGCCGGGATCGACGGTTGCTTCGAGCCGTTCGATCGCCCGCATCCGGAAATACGCGCCGCAGGAAGGACAAATGCAGTGATTTGCAACATATTGATCGTAAGGTGTTTCAGTTCCGCAAGCCTTGCAGGTTCTGGGCGGCTGCTCCACATTTCCGGTGATCGTGTTCAGAATTGTTTTGATTGTACTCATTTTGTTGTCTCCTCTGCAGGTTTTACGACAAATGAAAACTCGGCACTGACGCAGAGTTTTCCATCCACAAAGCCCTCGCCCTTTGCCCAAAAGAACGGGCCTCTGTTCTTGGTGATGCAGCATTTGGTTTCAAAGAGATCGCCGGGCACAACGGGGTTCCGGAACTTGACCTTATCAATGCCGGTAAAGAGTGTCAGCGGCTGGGAGCCGTCGGGCTGCCGGTCGAGGCAGACACAGACCGACTGCGCCATGATCTCGCAGAGAATGACACCCGGCACGACCGGATGACCGGGGAAATGCCCATCGAGGAACCACTCCTCGCCGGTGATCCGTTTTTTTCCGTGTGCCGTCCGGACGGCAGCACCGTCGGCATTTTCTTCGATGACGCATTCCGCCTCATCCAGCAGCAGCATACTGTTGCGGTGGGGCAGGAGTTCCATAAGTTCAGTCCGGTTCATCAGATAATCCCCCGTTTCTAAGAATTAAATTTTGGCAAAAGCGACGCAGGCATTATGACCGCCGAAGCCGAGTGAAGTAGAGAGTGCAAGAGAAAGCGGTGTTTCGCAGGCAGTATTGGGTGTGATATTGAGGTCGCACTCCGGATCGGCTTCCTGATAGTTAATGGTAGGCGGAACGATATTCTGTTCGAGCGCCTTGATGGCAGCGATGGCTTCGATGGCACCGGCAGCGCCGAGCAGATGCCCTGTCATAGATTTGGTTGAGCTGACATGGATCTGATATGCTTTTTCCTCGCCGAACGCTTTTTTGATGGCGAGTGTTTCAGTTTTATCGTTGAGAGAAGTGGAAGTACCGTGCGCATTGAGATAGATCTCAGAAGCGGGGCAATCGGCATTTACTTCTCTGAGGCAGTCTGCGATGGCTTTGGAAGAAGCGGCAGCCTCGCTGTCGGGAGCCGTGATATGGAACGCATCGCAAGTGCTGCCGTATCCGACGACTTCCGCATAGATCTTTGCACCGCGGGCAGCAGCATGCTCATATTCTTCGAGCACGAGCGCACCCGCACCCTCGCCCATCACGAAGCCGCATCTGCGCTTATCGAACGGGATCGAAGCGCAGTTCGGATCGGTATTCTCGCAAAGCGCCTGACAATTGATAAAACCAGCCATTGAAAGCGGATGCACAGCGGCATCCACGCCGCCTGCAACGATGGCATCTGCATAACCGTGACGAATCGCACGCAATGCTTCACCGATGGCATTGGTACCGGTTGCGCACGCAGTGGTGACCTCAATGCACGGGCCCTTTGCCTTCAGACGAATTGCGATCTGACCGGCAGCCATATTGGCGATCATCTTGGTAATAAAGAAGGGCGAGACTCTGGAAGCGCCGCGTTCGAGGAAGGTATTGTGTTCCTTCACAAATGTTTCGAATCCGCCGATGCCGGAACCGAAATAAACGCCGAGGCGCTCCGGATCAATTTGTTCCTGAATGCCGGAATCCTGTGCTGCCTGAATGGCAGCAGCAAGTGCAAACTGTTCAAAGCGATCGGTCTGCCGGACAGTTTTTGCATCCATATATTGTTTCGGGTCGAAATCCTTGACCTGTGCAGCGAGCTTGGCTTTCAGGTCAGAGGTATCGAAAGAGGTAATGGGAGCGATCCCGTTTCTACCGTTTTTCAGACCGTCCCAATAGCTTGCAACATCGTTGCCGATCGGCGTGACTGCACCGAGGCCGGTTACGACTACTCTTCTGCTCATACTATGCTCCTTATCGGCTTCGCAGGAAGCCATTATCAATGAAATTGCCTTTGGAACCCAGCGGATTTACAATGGGGGGCAGCGCGCTCATTCGAATCCGCCGGAGATGCCGATTGATCAGCAGTTCCTTTTAAGAAATTGCCAGACCGCCGTCAATGCGGATGACTGTTCCTGTGAGATAATCGGAATCGGGAGAAGCGAGGAAGCCGGCAAGATTTGCAACATCTTCGGGCTGACCAGCTCTGCCCATTGGGATGGAAGCGAGATAATTCTGAGTTGCTTCCTCACTGATTGCTTTTGTCATATCAGTTGCGATAAAACCCGGAGCGATGGCATTGCATGTCACATTTCTGGAAGCCAGTTCACGGGCAGTCGTTTTTGTCAAAGCAATGATGCCTGCTTTGGAAGCCGCATAATTCGCCTGTCCGGCAGTACCGAGCAGTGCGGAAACAGAAGCAAGATTGATGATCTTGCCGTAGCGCTGTTTCATAAAGGGGCGGCAGCAAGCCTGTGTCATATGGAAAGTACCCTTGAGGTTGGTATTGAGCACGGCATCGAAGTCCGCTTCCTTCATGCCAAGGATGAGTCCGTCCTTTGTAATACCGGCATTATTGACGAGGATCGTCACATTTCCGAAATCGGCGAGCACCTGCTTCACAGTATCTTTACACTGCTGCGCATCCGAGACATCGCACGCATAGGTTTTGACCTTCACGCCGTAGGTTTCGGAGATTTCTTTTTCGAGTGCATCTGTCATTTCATTGCATGAGAGTGCAGCAATGGCGATATCCGCACCCATCGAAGCGAGTTTTTTGCAGATTGCCGCACCGATGCCGCGTGCACCGCCTGTTACGATCGCTGTTTTTCCTTTCAGCATGATTCTTTCACCGCCTTTACAGTTTCTGCAAGTGTTTCGGCATTCTCCACATGATAGATGCGGACATCCGAAGAAATACGTTTTACAAGTCCGCTGAGTGTTTTTCCGGCACCGACTTCAATGAAATCGGTAAAGCCGTCCGCGATCATATTTTCGATGATCGTCTGCCAGCGAACGGGGTTGCAGATCTGCTGCTGCATCAATTGCGCAGCGTTATCATCGGGGTAGGGCAATGCATTGCAGTTTGCATATACCGGGATGCGCGGTGCAGAGAAGGAGAACGCAGCCAGTTCCTTTCCGAATTTTTCAGCCGCGCCGTTCATAAAGGGCGAATGGAATGCTGCACTGACGGCAACAGGGATGCATTTGCCCTTCATGGATTTGATCTTCTCAGAGAAAGCGGGCATACTGGTTTTCAGACCGGACACAACGGTCTGACCGGGCGAATTGAAATTGACCGCATAGAGCTGATCGAATTCGGCTGCTGTTTTCTCAACGGTTTCCGCATCGAGCTTGACAACGGCGCACATTGCAGTATCGGCTTCTGCAGCGGCATCCTGCATGAGCTGACCGCGTGCACAAACGATGCGGAAGCCATCGGCAGACGAATAGACATCGGCGAAAGCGAGTGCAGCGATCTCACCGAGAGAGAATCCGGCAGCACCGTCGGCATGCACACCTGCTTCTTCCAAAGCAAGTGCAGCCGCGAGGTCGACCAGATAGAGGCAGGGCTGCGTATTGGCAGTCTGCTTGAGTTCCTCATCCGTGCCGGAAAAAGATTGTGCCATCGTATTGGGACGGATCTGTTCTGCCGCATCATACAAAGCCTTGACGGCAGCACTGGAATCATAGAGGGATTTTCCCATTCCGCTGTACTGCGCACCCTGTCCTGCAAATAAAAACGCTGTTTTACCCATGTGTTTCTTTCGCCTCCGTCGGGCAGTGAGCCCGTTCTATCCAAGAATTCTGATTCTGTCAGCCGCGTTTATTTCAGCAGCTGATTTGCCTGCTCCATGATTTCGGAGATGATCTCCGCAGCAGGCTGCACGCGATTGACCATACCGGAAACCTGACCGGCAAGGAAGCAGCCGCGTTTGGGGTCGCCGTCCACAACGGCAGCGCGGAGTGTTCCGACGGCCATTGCTTCGAGGTCTGCATCGGAGATATCGGTATATTCCACTTTCGCATAACTGCGGGAGAAAGCAGATTTCAGGCTGCGAACGGGATGACCGAGTCTTCTGCCGGTTACAATGGTAGAAGAATCCTTTGCTTTGAGCACACGGTCTTTATATTCCGCAGCGATGCTGCATTCTTCGGCAGCGAGGAATCTGGTTCCGATCTGCACACCGACAGCGCCGAGCATCATCGCAGCAGCGAAGCCTCTGCCGTCGGCAATACCGCCCGCCGCAATGACGGGGATCTTCACGGCATCGCAGACCTGCGGCACGAGAGCCATTGTGGTCATTTCGCCGACATGGCCGCCGGATTCCGTACCTTCCGCGACAACGGCATCTGCGCCGGATTTCTCCATGAGCTGCGCCATAGCGGCAGTGGAGATGACCGGAATGACCTTCACGCCGGCTTCTCTCCACATCGGGATGAAGGCAGCAGGACTGCCAGCGCCGGTTGTGACAACGGGAACTTTCTTTTCAACGATCAGTTTTGCGATCGCCTCAATATTATCACCGCGCAGCATGATATTCACGCCAAACGGCTGATCGGTCAGTGAACGCGCCTCATCAATTTGCGCTGCGATCTGTTCCGGGTTTCCGCTTGCGGCAGAGATGATGCCCAGACCGCCGCCGTTCGAAACGGCAGCAGCAAGGCGGGCATCGGAGATATGTGCCATGCCGCCCTGCATCACCGGATAGCGAATGCCCAGCAGATCGCAAAGAACTGCTGATTGCTGCATAAGATTAACCCTGCTTGCTGTCGATATAAGCGATCAGCTCTTTGACGGACTTGCCGGCTTCCTGCGGATTGATCTCGCAGCCGAACTCGTCTTCCATCTCCATCATGATCTCGACTGCTTCGAGGGAATCCACGCCGAGGTCTTCAAATGTGGTTTCTTCTGTGATCTCAGAAGCATCCATTTCGAGGTGATTTGCAAGCATTTCGATAACCTTTTCGCTGTTCATAAATAGCTCCTCCATAAATCTAAGGTATTAAAAATAGGAATAAAAAATGATATCAACAGCCGCCTGAAACCGGCAGCAGATTGAACGAACCTGAGAGAAAGACCGCATCACCATTTGATGATGCAGGACGCGCTGGAAAGACCGCCGCCGAAGGCGCACATTGCAATGAGATCGCCTTTGCGGAGTTTTCCGCTGCGAGCCAGCTCATCGAACGAGATCGGCACACTTGCAGAAGAAGTATTGCCGTAGCGTTCGATATTCATATAGAACTTCTCCATCGGGACTTTGAGTTTTCTTGCACAGAGGTCGATGATGCGGGTATTTGCCTGATGCGGGACGATCCATGTGAGATCGTCGGGTGTCACGCCGATCTGTGCACAGAGCTGCTGAATATCCTCAGCGAGTCTGCGGACGGCGAACTTAAAGGTTTCCTGCCCGTTCATGACCACCTTGCAGGGAGAGACTTCCTTTTCATAGAAAGGCGAGTTATTGGTACCGGCGGAGATGGAAAGAGCGCTGTCGCCGCCCTGTGTAAAGAGCTTGGAAGCGAGATACTGCGTACCGGGGCTGATGACAAACGCACCCGCACCGTCACCGAAAATGACGCAGGTACTGCGGTCTGTCCAGTCGAGCAGTCTGCTGAGGCGTTCCGCGCCGAGCACGAGCACATGCTGATAGCCGCCTCTTGCGATAAAAGCGGCAGCGGTATCGAGCGCAAAGAGGAAGCCGCTGCACGCAGAATTGACATCAAACGCGGGACAGGAAGCGCCGAGCAGCTCCTGCACTCTTGCAGACATCGAAGGACAAACGATATCGGAAGAAACGGTTGCCCCGATGATGAGATCCAGATCAGCCGCCGTGATGCCGGCAGCATCGAGTGCTTGTTTTGCAGCTTTTGCAGCCATATCCGCAGCAGATTCATCCACAGAAACATGCCGCTGTCCGATGCCGACGCGCTGCCTGATCCACTCGTCGGAAGTATCGACCATTTTCGCAAGGTCATCATTCGTCAGTATTTTCTCCGGTAAATAAGCACCGGTGCCAAGAATCTGAATACTCATGTTCAGCATCTCCCTGTGTATAATGAAATCTGTCAACTGCCGCTTCAGAGGACAAGTCCGTTCAGCAGACAGGTAAACCCGAAGGTAAAGAAGCGCACGGCATCTTCTTTTGCAAGGTTGCGGGAAACGGCATCCGCATAATAGCCTCTGCAAAAGCACCAGACGGCATAGCAGAGTGCATCCTCATCCATTTGTTTTGCGAAGCCCTGTTCCAGCGCATAGTGATAATACTTTTTGATTTTTTCCGCCCACCAAAGTCTGTTTTCTTCCGTTTGGGAATCATGTTCAAAGACATAGCGGCGGAACTGCATTTTAATATCATAAACCTGCATCAGCACCGCAACGGCAGTATTCACACAGAACTGCAAAAAGCTCTCACGGTCATGGAAATCAGGCTTGATATTTTCCCGGATACGAACAAAGGCATTCTGATACACGATCCGAAGCACTTCATCGCAATTGGAAAAACGATTATAGAACACGCGGTTTGTTACGCCTAACTCATCTGTGATTTTCCGTACAGTGACCTTGTGAGCGCCTTCCTTTTCCGCGATCCGCGCCACAATTCTGACGATCTGTTCTGATGTTTCATCATGAATCCGTTCGGTACGCGGCAATCCGTTTTCCTGCTCCGGCATACGCATGCAGACTCCTTTCGGTACATCTCCGGCGCCAGCACACAGTGTGCCGGCACACTATGTGCTCATTATACCATAGTTTTCATGCACTGTCAAGCAATGCAAAAAAAAATTCATAATTGAGACAGCATTTTTCGCAAAGCATAGAAAAAGGCGGCGTGCACCGGCTAAATTTCGGTGCACACCGCCTAATAATCTTCACGAGGAGAATCGCTTTTGAAAACGCGCAGGATCCGCCTGAAAGAGCGCATCGGCAGTTTCGTCCGCAATGCCGATCAGCATGCGTTCATAGGCGCATTGCAGCGGCGAGACAGTGCGTTCATTGCCTGTCTCCAGCCGATTGAGGCAGCCGCAGGAATTGGTGCAGCGGGAACGGAGCGCACACGCTTTGCAGGTATCGGGCGTAGCATCCCGCATAGCAAGTTCTTTTTGTTTTTCGGTGTTGATGCCGGAGAACACATCGCCGAGGCAAAAATCGGCATCCCCGATGAACTGGGTGCATGCATAGATTTTTCCGTCCGGTGCGACGGGCATCTGCCGGAACCCGAGGTGACATCGTTCGCCGGTCTGGAACCCGCGCAGCAGATCCCGGATCTTGCCGTCAAAGGGACTGAAAAAGAAGGGTGTTCCGTTCCGGAGCTGTTCCTGATAGAATGCAGCGATCTGCCGGAGCTGTATTCCGAGCAAATCGAGATCATCGTCTGTCCAGTGCACATTTTCCCCGTATGCAATGGTAGCGAGAATGGTGCGAAAACCGAGCTGATACAGATATTGCACCGCTTCTGCATATTGCGGAACGGCATCCGGCGCAACGGTCATCATGGCATAGGAACCGGGCAGATATTGCAGCAGCATTTTCGCATGTTCGGCAACGATATGAAAGCTGCCGGAACCGTCCTGAAATCTGCGGCACTGATCCTGCGCCGTACCCTCAAAGGAAAGCCCGATGCCCATTTGCACATTTTTTGCGAGGGTAAGGAAACCGGGTGTCAGCAGCGTACCGTTCGTAGTCATTTTGAATCTGGCAGGCTTTCCGGTTTTTTGGGAAAGCATGCGGCAGCGCTCCACAGCCCGTTCGATGAGACCCTGTTCAAGCAGCGGTTCTCCGCCGAAGAAGCACAGCCCGCCGTGCGTACCGGCAGAGAAAGCGAGATCACAGGCGGCATCCAGCACATCCTCAGACATGCGCACCGCAGACTGCACGCGGGTACAATAGCTGCAAGCCATATTGCAGCCTTCGGTCAAATGCAGCGTGAGGTTCATACAGCAGCATCCTTTGCGATCTGTTCGGCATATTCAGCAGAAAACTGATCTTCTTTCGCGACATCCACCAGCAGCACTTTCCAATGATTTTTGGCAGTACCTTCATCGTTCATCAGGTCTTCTTCAAAGATCGCACCCCAGTCGAACCATTTCGCAAATCCGTGTTGGATCCGGTCTTGCAAAGAATTCTTGTCCACTGTCGCAGCGCTGTTATAGAAGCAGACCGCAGTCACCGCCGCCTGATCCGGATCGGTCAATTTGAGGGAGACAAAGAACACCGAACCGAACGCGAAATATTTTTCCGAGGCTGTATCCGGATGCAGCCCTTGTTTCGCAAAGCCTTCCTGAAAAGCGGGCAGATATTTTTCACCGATTGACGCAGCGTATTCATTTTCGGATTCAAAATTCACTTGCTCAAACGCATATTCATCATATTCATCGTACATTGCTTCGCCTTCCAGCGTCAAATTGTCATCCGGTTCTCTTGTCACAGCAACGCCGGCGACATTCGGTTCTGCAAAGTCAACGGTTGTATCCGTCGTCACGATCTCTGTTTCCGGCGGGCAGGAGACGGATTCTTCACCGGCGAGCATCAGATCATCAGGATTATCGTTTGCATCGGCATGTCCGGCATCCTGCACCGTGATGTTGTCAGAAGAGGTTGGGTCGTTGGCAGTTCCCGAGATTTCAAGAGGATCCTGTCCGCAGCCGGTAAAGAGCGCAGCAGAAACGGCAGCGGTCAGCAGTGCAGCATATTTTGGCAGATTGATACGAGAAAGCGGTTCGATTTTCATAGGTGGTACACTCCTTTCAGGTTCGGATTCAAGATGCATTTGTTTCGGATTGATCGTCCGGGGCACATTGCACCGGCTCTGTTTCAATGGCAACATCGCCTGACAATTCCACTTCACTTTCAGGCGGTGAAGCGACCATCTTCCCGGAGATTTGTACATCGTGCTCTGCACATCCGCACAGCGTGGCGGCAGCAGCAGAAAGCGCAGCCAAAGCGGCGGCATATCGGGGGATTTTCTTTTTTTGCACAGGTTTGATTTTCATATTTCGCTCCTTTCGCCAATGATTCCGCATCATCGTTACTTCTATTACGAACACATGGACGGTAATTCCTTATGAAAGCAAAAAAATCAGCAGAATACACAATTCACATTCTCTACAACTGTGCATTCTGCCGATATTCCAACAACAGTCAGATGCCGTTTTCCGAAGGGCATCCGTGACGGGCAAGGAGCGCCGTAATTTCCGGATACTGCTGTTCAAACGATTCAAATTGAACCGCACGCATCCCGAAATCCCGTGCGGCAGCCACATTGCGCGAATTATCGTCAATAAACAGGCATTCTTCGGGTTTCAGGTCATATTTCCTGCATATTTCGGCAAAGATGGCGGGATCCGGTTTGACACACTGCACATCGCAGGAGAACACACCGCCGTCTGTCAATTGCGTAAATGCGAGTACCTGCGGGCATTCATCCCGCAAAAACGTAGAATAATTGGAAAGATAATAGACCTTGAATCCTTTTTCCTTCAATTCTGCGATCCACTTTCTGGTATATGGCATTTCTTTGGGGATTTCGCCCATTTTCGCAAAAACGGTGCGGATCTCCTGCGCATATTCCGGATGATCGGCGATAAACAGCTCCATGACGGCATCCACCGGCAGCACACTTCTGTCCAGTTCATCCCATGCAGGGCTGCCCCACATCGCATCTTTCAGACGCTGACCGGTTTCCGCGCCGAACAGGTTCGTCATGAAACCCAGCAGATCAAATTGCAGCAGCACCAGCCCGATATCAAAGATGACGTTCCGGATCGGCGCAGATGCGTGCTTTTGGAAGTCCTGTGCCGTCTGAATGGCTCTTGCGAGTTTGGAGCGTTTCTGCGGGATCAGACGGAAGCGCTGTTCCAAAGCATCGGCATACGCCTGAAACGCAGCAGCATCGCCGCTTTTGAGCTCCAGTTCGATCTCCTCAAACGGTTCCATATGGTCTGCGCAGCCGAGCGCCCCGACATCGAGTGCAAACTCCGCGGTAAAGGCAGGTTCCGGAGCCAAAAGATAGCAGTTGCGTACAAAATCGGTTCTGCCGAGCTCCCGGAACTGCTGATGGGAAAGGAAGATACAGAGATCCCGCGGCGCACCTGCATCGGGCAGTTTCAGCAGACCTTCCTGCAAGGAATCCGCTTCCGTTTCATATTCTTCCCGGAGTGCCTGCGCTCCTTCTTTTTTGAGGGTACGCTTCATGCAGCAAACGGTTTTCTCGTTCTCTTTCCGCAGACGAAGTGCAGCGCCGTTCCGATAAACGAGATCATCGGGCGTATCGTAATAGACCGCAGCCATATGCAGTGTTTCATGTGAGAGCCGTTCCTGCAAACCGTGCAGATAATCGGCGAGTGCAGTGAGTGTTTCCTGCGGGATCTTCCATTTATATTCGCGTTCCATTTGATTCCTTTCTCATCCTTGATTACAAAGGAGCTACTGATGAAAGTGCCCCGTCGGATTTATCATGAGGGTTGCCGTCCTGAAACATCCCGCTTTGTGCTGCAAGCGGAAAAGGTACATATTTTCGTACTTTTCCGAAATCGGGATTTCAGGGGCAAGACCAAGGGCTGCCGTTCATTTCTGAAAAGCAGCCCAGCAAGCACGTTCAGCTTATTCGCGTAATATCGAATCGAACGGTGGTTGTATTACCGTGCGCACCGTCCCAGTAATAAGGGACAATTGTAACGAGCAGATAGTCATAGCAGGAACCGGCTGCCAGTTGTGTATCTCCGCTGTAGCCGCGTGCATTAAAGGCACGGCATTTATCCGGCTCCGGTGAATGGATCTCAAAATCTGCGATCCAATAATCGAAGTTTCCTTCTGTATGCAGGGAATAAAGCTGCCCGTCGGAGTTCGGCGGATCCGTATCAAAGATATAAATATTGGAAAAAGCAGGTTCCGGACGCACCTCTACCGGCGGCACTGTTGCAATGGCTTCCGTCGCAGGGGGAGCCGTTTCCGACACTGTTTCAACGGGCGGTTCGGTTTCTTCGGGTGCCGGTTCTGTGACGGTCGTGACAGTTGTGACAGTTGTGACGGTCGTGACGGTGGTTTGCGTCGTTGTTTTGGTCGTTTCGGTCGCTGCCGTGGTGGTTTCGGTTGAATTTTTCGTTGTTGTTACGGCATTTTTACCGTCATCGGAAGACGGAATCAATGTCACATAGGCAGCCTGGATATACCCGACTGCCGTATCGGTTCCGGCATAATACCACTGATCGAAAATATCAAAAATCTCGATCTCATCGTTATTATTGAGCCTGTCGAGCGAATTGGAGGACACATCCGGCTGTGTATACAAAAGGACGAAATCCAGATCATTCGGCACTTTGATATAGCCGATCGCTTTGACTGTATCCGGTGCTTCTCCGCCGTTTTCCAGCGAAAAACCGGAAGGTGCCGGCGCTGATGCGACCTCATCAGGCTGATCGCCGCAGGCGCACAAAGAGAAACACAGACTGCCCGCTGCGATCAGGCTCAGGCTGCGCCGGAGAATATTCAATTGTTTCGATTGGATATGCACAGTTTTCATAATTGTTTCATTCTCTCCGAATCTCAGGTTGCAGCAGACAGGAATGTGTTCTGTTTTTGGGCATTCCGCTGCTTGGGATTGTATGTTTCGCACCGATTTTATTTTATCATAGTTTCGGGATTTTGTCAATATGAAACAAAGCAATATCGCAATTTTCAGGATTTTTTCCGCAAATCTGCGTTTTCTTCACAATTTCTGACCAAAATGCAGCAGACACTGTCCGGCAGGTCTTTTTTCCGGTTTTTTCGCAAAAAAGGGGCTGTTTGCATCTTTTTTGTAAAACACGGTATTTTTTGTATCTTCTTTCTTTTTCTGTATCTTTTCCGGTAAAAGCGGCTGGTTTCTCCTGAAAATTTGGAAAAAGGGGTTGACAAATGCGATATACGGTGTTATACTGTATATATCGTAACATGTACAGTAAAGACAGCATACACAGCATGTACAGTGAACGATGTGATAAGGAGCGCTTCATGAAAATTGTAATCAAAAACAAATCGGATGTTCCCATCTATGAACAGATCGAGGAACAAATCAAATCGCAGATCCTCGAAGGACTGATCGCAGAAGACGAGCAAATGCCGTCGATCCGGCAGCTCGCCAGAGAACTCAAAATCAGCGTTATTACGACAACAAGAGTCTATAACGACCTGACAGAAGAAGGTTTTCTGATCTCTGTCGCCGGAAAAGGATGCTTTGTCGCACCGCGGAACAATGAACTGCTGCGCGAACGCATGCTTTGCGAGATGGAAGAAAGCATCGAAAAAGCGGTTGAAAGCGGGAAAAATGCGGGGCTTTCAAATGATGAGATCATCGCCGCCGTCCGCAAATTTTTGGAGGAATGAACGATGGAAAATACGCTTGAAATCAAGAATCTGAACAAGAAATATGACGGTTTTTCACTGAAAGATGTCAGTTTCTC
>DMBA01000079.1 GCA_003446315.1 Ruminococcus sp.
CACCTCGTCCACGATGGCGAAATTCGGGGCACGCTGCACGCGGTCTTTCTTATAAATGACCATGTTGTCACGCAGGTAGTCAAAACCGATCTCGTTGTTTGTACCGTATGTAACGTCACATGCATATGCTTCACGGCGCTGGTCATTGTTCAGGTCGTGGATGATACATCCGACCGTCAGACCGAGAAAGCGCAGCACCTTGCCCATTTCGTCAGACTGTGTTTTTGCAAGGTAATCGTTGACCGTAACGACATGCACGCCGTCGCCGGGCAGTGCATTCACATAAGATGCAACACATGCAACCAGCGTTTTACCTTCACCGGTTCTCATTTCAGCGATTCTGCCCTGATGCAGGACGATCGCGCCGATGATCTGCACCGGGAACGGACGCTTTCCGAGAATACGGTCTGCGGCTTCCCGCACGGTTGCCAGTGCCTCTACCATGATGTCATCCAGTGTTTCGCCGTTTGCGAGGCGCTCCCGGAATTCGATTGTCTTGTGTTTCAGTTCCTTGTCAGAATAGCCTTTATATTCTTCTTCCAGATCAAGCACTTTTTTCTTGATCGGCTCAATTTTTGCAAGCTCCTTTTCACTGTAAGAACCAAATATTCTGCTGATAAAACTCATTGCATAACCGCCTTTTCATATCATTCCGAAATCTGTGCAGGGGTATAGCATCCCCCACCCAATTATTTCATACATAGTTATTTTACTATATCTTGTGTGATTTGTCAATAGGTTCACACAATTTTCATACATTATTTCTCTGCAAGTTCGCGGAAATGATCGCCGCGTTTCTCAAAATTCTGATAGACATTATAGCTTGCGGCAGCCGGCGAAAGCAGACAGATCTTCCCCTTTTCCGTGATGTCTTTCGCAATCGCAACGGCTTCCGGCAATCCTTCCGCATAACGGATGCGCTGCCGGAGCGTTTCCGGTGCTTCCTCCAGCATTCTTCTGCCGGAATCGGACATCAGAATGATGTGCGGGACTGCGCTTGCTTCCAGATATTCCAGCAGCGATGCGTAATTGATGCCTCTGT
Source organism: Ruminococcus sp. (assembly GCA_003446315.1). Taxonomy (GTDB): domain Bacteria; phylum Bacillota; class Clostridia; order Oscillospirales; family Ruminococcaceae; genus Firm-04. Next base: position 1,043 of record DMBA01000079.1, read on the forward strand.
CCATGCCGCCGATCAATACGGTATCTGTATCCGGAAGACTGTTCAGCGCCTGTATACAAGTCTCGCATGCCGTAGAGATCGAATCATCCACCCAGCGTATGCCGTGGAACGTGCCGATCGGTGAAAGCCGGTGCGGAAGCGGCTGAAATGTCTCGATGCCGCGGTAAATATCCGCATCTGCTGCGCCGAGCCGTTTTGCCAGTGCATAAACCACTGCGCAATTATAGCGGTTGTGCACGCCGGTCAGTGCCATGTCTTCCGGCAGCAGCAGCTTCTCGCCGTGATATACAGCCGTATTGCCGTGCAGCAGCGTCACATCTGCCTGCGGATTGTCCATCGCAAGCCGCAGCACATCCGCTTTGCAGTCTCCGGCTTCCGGCAATCCCGCCTGCCCGCAGATCAGCACATCGCCTGCCTGCTGATTCCGGTAAATATTTTCCTTGCAGTAAGCATAATAGGCAAATGTCCCGTAATGATCGAGATGCTCCTCATATAAATTCAGAAACACCGCCGTTTTCGGCGAAACATGATTGTATTCAAGCTGATGCACGCCGATCTCCATGACGATCACCGTTTCCGGCGTGATCTGCTCATAAAGATCCGCGGTCGGTATGCCGATGTTGCCGCCCAGCACGGACGGGATCCCTGCCGTTTGCAGCACATGATACAGCAAAGAAGATGTCGTGGACTTGCCCTTCGTGCCCGTAATGCCGACGCACTGTTCCCGGTATGCCGTCAGGAACAGCTCTGTCAGCGATGTGACCCGGCAGGATAACTGCTCCGGTTTATGTCCGTCTGTCAGCACGATGCCCGGACTCTTGAACACAAGATCATATGCGTCCATCGCATCCTGATAGTCTTCCCCGATGTGCAGCGCAGCATCTTCCGGCGCATCTGCAAGTGCATTGCGGTCTGCGATGCCGAGTGCCGCATAACCGCCTGCCTGCATGATCCTGCGGTAAACAGCACGCCCCTCGCGTCCGAATCCCAGCAGCAATACCCGTTTTCCGTCGATCCATTCCCGTAATGTCCGAATCAGCATATTCATTGCCTCCGTTTTCATTTTCATCACTCAGCCGTTTCAGACCGCTTTTTGTCTGTGTTATAACGACCAATCACTGTTTATTATAGCAAAATCGGTTGCAAAATGCAACTGTTTGTGGTATAATTAGGAAAAGTTTATGAATTAGATTCGGGGGTGCATCAAATGATTCCTCTTTCTCCGCGCCTGCTGTGCTGTGCTTCCATGATCTGCGGCAGCTTTGTCTGCGATATCGGCACAGACCATGCCTATCTTCCGGCATATCTCATCACCAGCGGAAAAGCGAAAACCGTTCTTGCAACCGATGTCAAGCAGGGCCCGCTGAACAGCGCCAAAGGAACGCTCAAGCGCTTCAATGTGTCGCAGGATGTCAAACTGATCCTTTCGGACGGGTTCGAAAAGGTCCCGGCAAAAGGCATCACGGATGTCGTGATCGCCGGAATGGGCGGCGAGACGATCCGGGATATCCTTGCGGCGAAATGCGCCGGTTTTCTCAGAAATAACGTCAATCTCGTACTCCAGCCCATGACAAAAGCCGAGATCCTTCGTGCATGGCTCGCGGAACAGGGCTTCGAGATCACAAAGGAAGTTGCCGTCAAGGATTCGCATGTTTATACGGTCATTCAGGCACGCTATACCGGAAATGCACGGCAGATCTCACAGGCGGATGCGTTCATCGGGAAGCTCAAAAATACCGATCCGCTGACCAGAATCTATATTGCCGGTGTGCAGGAACGGCTCGATACCAGAGCAAACGGGCTGGAAGAAGCCGGCAAATCCGATGAGGCAGCAGAAATCCGGACACTGATGCGTGAGATCAGTGCGCGGCTCAATTCTCACACAGGGGGTACGACATGACCATTCGGGACATTTATAATATTCTGGACGCATATGCGCCGTTTTCGCTTCAGGAAAGCTATGATAAATCCGGCATGCTCGTCGGGAATCCGAAGCAGAAAGTCACACGCATTCTGCTGACGCTCGATATCACGATACCGGTCGTGCAGGAAGCATACCGCAGACATGCCGAGCTGATTATCTCGCATCATCCCGTCATCTGGGATCCGCTGAAATCGGTCACGCCGGCACATCCGGTCTGGCATCTGATCCAGCGCAATATCGGTGCGATCTGCTCGCATACATGCCTTGACATCGCAAAAGGCGGACTCAATGACCATATCGGAAAACTGATGGCGAAAAGCATCCCGATGTCCGATGAATGGGAGCCGCTTGCCATCCTCTCCGGCGGCAGAACACTCGGATATGCTGCCGGTCTTGCAAATGCATGGAATGCCGAAGCACTCGCAAAGCGTCTGAACGATGTTTTCCGCTGCGGCAGTCTGCGCTATTGCGAGGGCAAACAGGCGCAGTATATCCGGAAGATCGCTTGGTGCTCCGGCAGCGGCGGCGACCTTATCCCCGATGCCATC
>DMBA01000149.1 GCA_003446315.1 Ruminococcus sp.
CGTTTTGCTTCCGCTCTCCGTGACAGCTTATTTATTATACCACATTTTCGGAAGTTTGTCAACCCCCTTTTCAAAACTTTTTCAAGTTTTTTCGGAGTTCTTCCTGTTTCATTATTTAACTTTCAGAACTTTCAGGGTTTCCTTTTCGCTCGCTTTTGCTCAGATTACCTGCACTCCCGTGCATCGCGTTTTCTTCGCTTTTGCTCGCTTTTTCTTTCGATCTTGTGTGTCCCCGTCTTGCGGCGACTTGTATATAATACCACACTTTTCCGGAAAAGTCAAGGGGTTTCGACGTAAAATCAAGTCGCTTTTTTCGTCCTCTTTTTGTGTATTTTTACATCTTCCTTTTCGGCGTTTGTCAAAATCGTCGTAAATACGTTGATTCCGTTTGCACTTGAAGCCGTGATACTCCCGCCGTGCAGCTCAGCAATTCCCTTTGCAACGCATAATCCCAAGCCGCAGCCACCCGTATTTCTTGCTCTGGACGGGTCAACCCGATAAAACCGGTCAAAAATTTTCACGCAGTCTTCCTCAGAAAGTGCAGTGCCGCTGTTTGAAATCAGGAGCCGGATATTTTGTTTACGATCCCTGTTCAGGATCACACGAATATTTCCGCCTTCCGGTGTATACTGCTGCGCATTGTCCAACAGTTCTTTTGCCATTTGTTTGATCCGCATGCGATCTCCGTTATAGTGGATATCCGGTGTCATTTCATATTCAAATACCTTTCCGGATTCAAAAACATCACTCTCCAGATTCATGCACATTTCTTCCAGCATATCCGAAATATCGAATTCTTCACGGTTCAGTTTGATCTCACCTGCATCTATTTTCGCCAAAAACAGCAGATTTCCGACCAAACTTGCCATTCGGTTGGTTTCGCCCTGTATGCTGCCGAGCCAACGCTCCTGGCTTTCAATCGTTGATTCCGGATTCGCCATAACTGCTTCTGTATTGGCTGCAATGACTGTCAGCGGGGTTTTCAGCTCATGGGTTGCATCGGATACAAAATCATTTTGTTTTTCCCATGCCGTTTCCATCGGGCGGCTGACCCACTTGGTCAAAAGATAGCAAACAGGCAGCAAAAGCACCATTCCCAGCAGTGAAAACAGGACAGAATTCCGGCGAAGCGTCTTTACCAGAGCATCTTCCTCGGAGCATTCCGCAAACACGACCCATGCCTTTTTTTGACGTAAAACCGTGATATATCGGTAATGCATATCTTCCAGTTTGATCTCTCCGATGCGCATTTCACCGTCATGTTCTGTATTTTGTACCAGCTTTTCTATTGTTTCATCGGTCAGATTCAGGTGCTGTTGTTCCGTTTTTGTCACTTTTCCGTGTTCATCCAGCCAAACACCCGCCATACCGCGGGTTTTATCGTCCAAATGCATGGATTCTGCGCAAGTTTGCAGGACTTTTTCCGTTTCATCGACCGAGGATTGATATAAATAGATGCTGATGCCGGCGCAAAGTGCGATCAAAAACAGCAGCAAAAGCACCCAGCTCAGCAGCAGGAAACGCAGTCGCAGTTTTTTATGCATCGTCCTTTTTCCACCCCTAATCTATCAAAATCTGCGCGTTTTTCGCAATTTATAAAGAGAACGACCCTTTTTCGCCGCAAAGAGAACAAATCAGCGCATTTTTCTCCGATTCGTTCATCCATACCCCTTTTTCCGGAAAATATGCGCAAAAATACGGTTTTTCATACGCGCTGTCAAGCACCTCAGACAGTGTATCCGGGCGGCAGTCCGGACAGGCATACCGGTATTCACACACCTTGCATCCTGCGATCTGATCCTTGCCGAGATGCAGGATCTCCTGCCGCAGAATCTGATGCAGCGGCTTCTCCCGCAGCGAACCGTGTGACATGTGCCGTTCCATCACGCAGGGATACACCTGCAAGTCATGTGCAACATATATCTTCTTCGAAAAGCACGGGTTTCCGCTGACCGCATCCCGCACAGATTCCGGACGCAGCGGTGCGCGGAAGGTCTCTTTCGTTATCAGTTTGCTGCGGAGCAATTCCGGTGACAATAATCCGGCGTTTCCTCTGCCTGCCATGCGGATGACATCATACGGCTGCCCGATCGTATAGAACGTATCTGCTTGCTTTTCGCCGGGGTCGATGCCTTTCATCCGTACCGCAGCCGTTCTGCACGGCACGCCCGCTTCTTTCAGCATCGCAAGCGCCTGCACGGTTTTTTCATGCGAACCGCGTACCTGCGTCACTTTATCATGCATTTCCGGAAGATAGGAATAAACCGAAACGGCAGCAAATATACCGAGCGTTTTCAGCAGACGGCAAAGCGCCGGAGTCAGCAATGTACCGTTTGTAAACAGCTCCGTGCGGTCAAATACCGCAGCCGATTCTGTCAGCATCTGCTGCAATTCCGGATGACAAAGCGGTTCTCCGCCGATAAGCTGCACCCGCTGTATCCCGGCTTCTTTCAGCCGTCTGCAAACCAATCGGAAATCCTCAAGCGGCATGTTTCCGCCGCAATCCGGCACTGCATCATTATAACAATGCAGACAGCGCAGATTGCAGCCTGTGCATATCTCGATCCACGCCTGCCGGATCTGCGGCGTGTGCCGTAAAGATGTGATATCCGGCAGCGGCACCGGCGCACCGAACCGGAGCAAGCCGTTTGCTGCAAGCTGCTCCAAAGCAGCCTGTTCCGCGTCTGTACACGCCGTTTTTTTGCCGGCTGCGCATTGTTCCAGCAGTTCGGCATACGGCATTCCGATATGCCACAGCTTTTTGTGTGCCAGATCATATAAACACGCTCCTGCTGCGCCTTTTACCAGATATACGCCGCTGCAAAGCTGTATCATTGATGCGATTCCTCAGATTCGGATACAAAATAAGGAAAACATTCATTTTCCCGCTGATCCGGCTGACACGGGCAATCCGGCACACAGCGCCGCATGCATTCCGCAGTCTGTTCCGCGGTCAGACATTCCAGTTCATACATGTTCAGTCACCTCTGTTTCCATTCGGCATTTCTGCCGTTTCTCACATTATACCATATGATTTTTTATTTGCCAAGTATTTTTCTTCAGATTCATTTTAACTTTCTCCACTATAATAAATATAAAGACAAGCGAAAGAAAGGGCGGTGTCATAATTATGGAAATACTTCTGATCGAACCGAATGCGGCATTATCCGATGCCATTCGCACAAGGCTGATACAGGAAAGCTTCGATGTGGTTTCGGTACAAACCGGAACCGATGCGCTCAGCTTGCTGGATGC
>DMBA01000316.1 GCA_003446315.1 Ruminococcus sp.
CCGGATTGTTCTTGGTTTTACGGGAGAGGATCCGCACGACATTCCGGATCTCCGCATCTCTGCCGATGACCGGATCGAGCTGATGCTTCTTGGCACGTTCCGTCAGATCCTGACCGTATTTTTTCAGCACATCGTATGTGGCTTCCGGTGTTTCATTGGTAATGCGCGTGTTTCCGCGGATCTCCTTGAGTGCCGTCAGTACCTTCTGTTCTGTGACCTGATGGGTCGCAAACAGATTCTTGATAGTACGGTCGCCGTTTCGGAGCAAAGCCAGCAGCAGGTGCTCAACAGAAATGTATTCATCCTGCATTTGTGCTGCGATCTGTTCCGCAGCATTATAAAGCAGCTCTGTATCGTTGGAGATATAGACAGTGCCTGCCTGTCTGCCGCTTCCGGTAACGTGGGGGAGTCCGGCGACAATTCGTTCAGCAGCTTTTGCAAGGGCATCGGAATTGGAACCGATGCGCTGAATAAGCTGCGGGATCAGACCGTCCTGCTGCTGCATCATGGCGGTGAGCAGATGGATCGGTTCAACGGCATTGTTCTGGTAGCCGGAGCAGAGGGATTGCGCACTCTGCATGGCTTCCAGTGTTTTTTGCGTCATTTTGTTCGCATTCATAGGAATACCTCTTTTCTATATCACAATTGTTCCGGTTTTAGTCCGGAAAGAATATATCGGCTATACCGGCTGCACCGAACAGAGAAGCCAGCCGTTTGATGCCGTCTTCGATTCTAGATCGGCTGAATTTGTGTTCATCCAGAAATGCTTCGTCATGCTGAAGCACATATTCATAAAATGAAAAGCCTTTCAGAAGATTGGCAGCCGTTCTGGCATGCATATTGTCATAAAGCAGCGTTTCCGCTTCCCGGATGTTCCCGCTGTCTACCATACGGAAAACCGGATCATCGGTATTGCTTTGCGCTGCGGCGATTTGTTCGGCGGAAGAAAGCTCCCTGCCGAATAGCACTTTCATGATTACGGCGATCATTTCCTTGATCTGCCGCATGATGTAATCTTGTTCGATCATATCAGTTTCCTTTCTGTATCAGGCGGATGGGCGATACAGAAAAAGTTACTGATCCATGCGTACCCGTAATTGTACCGGCGTTCGGAACACCGGGTGCAGCAGAACGAATGCTGCGGCGAACAGCACGGATGCGGCAAGCAGACAGGTCAGACAGCGATAAAACTGCTGCTGTTTTTGGTGCTGTACGCGCACGGAAGGTGAAACAGTATGCGTGGTCTGTGTTTCTTCACAAACAAACGCGCCGCAAATTTGCTGCATGACGGTTGCTTGTGCAGGAACTGCGAGCATACAAACCGTTTGTGCGACCAGAAAAAAGATCATTCTGATTTTGAGATGCTTCTCATGCAGTTTGATATGCATGTTCTATCACCATCCTTTCCGTTTGTTAACTGTGATATGCTATGCGGTAAAAAATTGTGCGACTGCCTGTTCTGCTTTTCCCCGATCGGGGAGTGCAGCGAAATAGGCTTTCAATGCCGCATCGACCCGTTTAATATATTGTCCGATCGCCGCGCCAAGTTCCTCGGCGGTCACATCCGGTTTTGCGGGGATATGAAACAGCCGTTTCCATGCACCGTCAGCGATGGAAAAATCAGAATCCTTGCAATATCCTTTTTGCATTTCAGCGTTTGCCCATGTCCTGAAAAATGCTTCGGAATCAGCGATCAATGCTTTGTTCTGCGTGCGGAATGAAGCGTGCAGGATTCCAAGTGCATGTTCCGGTTTGCGATACAGTTCAACCCGATAGCGAATGGTCGGTTTATAGCGGTAACGCAGCGGACTGCGGATCGTCAGCATACCTTCTGCTGCCTGTTCCTGCAATTGGAACAAGCCGGTCATTTGCTGGGAGAGCGTTTGCAGAATATCTGCCATTCTGCGCTCCGGTGTGACGTATCCGACTGCTTCTGCAAGCAGTTGATTGATGAGGTTGGAACGGCTGGTTCCCTGTGCATATGCCATGCGGTCTACGGCTTCCACCACATCTTCCGAGAGCACGAGACTGTAAACAGCTTTCTTCATCTGCGGTACACCTCTTTTCTTTAATAACATTATACTCGGATTATAGAACTTGTCAATAGGATTATATAATATTTCACACAACTTTCACAGAAATATTGACGAACAGCCGATTTTGTGATATACTAAAATAGGGTCATTATGAAACGGAACTGCGGTTTGTGCTTTTCATATTGTACCTGTGATCCGGGGATTCATACAGATACAGAATATCAGGCGGTCACAGACTTGCAAAACCGCCGTTTCAATAGAATATCAGGACAAGGAGTGTCATAGAGATGCAGACAGAAAAATTATATGATCTGGACGGCTATTGCCGTTCTTTTACTGCCAAAGTGCTTTCCTGCGAACCGCTGGCAGATGCCAAAAAACGGAAGGACGGCGCGGCATACGGTGTTGTGCTCGACCGGACTGCATTTTTCCCGGAAGGGGGCGGTCAGACTGCCGATACCGGTAATCTCGGCAATGCCTGCGTATTGGATGTGCAGGAGATCAACGGTGAGATCGTGCATCTGGTGGATGTGCCGCTGCCGGCCGGTGAAGAAATGGAAGCAGAACTGAACTGGGAAGAACGCTTCCGGAAAATGCAGAATCATACCGGTGAACATCTGATCTCCGGCATTGTGCACAGCCAGTTTGGATATGATAATGTAGGTTTCCACCTTGGAACAGACGGTGTGACGGTAGATTTCAGCGGCGTGCTGACACATGCGGAACTTGAATTTGTGGAGTATATCGCAAACCGCGTGGTCGGACTGAATGTACCGGTCACGATTTCCTATCCGTCACCGGAAGAATGCAGCAAAATGGATTATCGTTCCAAACTCGAACTGACCGAGAATATCCGGATCGTGACCATTGAAGGCTGGGATGTGTGTGCGTGCTGTGCGCCGCATGTGTCGCAGACCGGTGCTGTCGGCGGCATCAAGATCCTGAGCGCAGAGAACTGGAAGGGCGGCGTGCGGATCCATATGCTCTGCGGTCTGGATGCAAGGGACGATTATCAGAAGCGTCTGGAGCAAACAGTTCGCATCTCGAATCTGCTTTCCTGCAAGCAATTGGAAGCTGCGGATGCAGTAGAGCGTGTGATGAAGGCATCACAGGCAGAGCGCGAGGAAACCGGTAAACTCCGCCGCGCACTGCTGGATATGAAAACTGCCGCCTTGCAGGAAACAGACGGCAATCTCGTTATCTTTGAAGATTTGCTTGACCAGAACAGTCTGCGCAGTCTTGTCAATGCAGGAACCGCAATGGCAGGGGGTGTCTGCGCCGGATTCCAGGGCAATGATGCGGACGGTTACCGCTATATCATCGGCAGCAGGAATGTCAAGCTGCGCGAGTGGGCGAAAGCATTTAACGGCGCTTTGAACGGCCGCGGCGGCGGTTCTGATGACATGATCCAGGGAACAGTCAAGGCAGATGCCGATGCGATCCGTGCATATTTTGCCTGAATAAAAAAGCGGCTCTGCCGAAGCAGAGCCAAGTTTTCTGAAGGCTGTAACAATGGACTACGTTAAATGCAATCGGTTGAAACACATTTCCACATAAGGAGCCGCATCTCCGCTGCTGCGCCTGACTCGCTGCTTTGGATTTGTTTCTCCTTGCCCTAACTATACCAGAAAACACCATAAAAATCAACCGTATTCTGCAAACTGTCAACACTTTGCACCCGAATTGAGAACAATTCGTCACCTAATTGCAACTTTTCCCGTAAGTTGTAACAAAATAATGATATCATGAAACACGGGAGGGCATTCCAATGATGCACTTTTATAAAAGCGAGAACGGCATTCTTCAGCAGACTGAGCAGCCTGATCCGGGCTGCTGGGTCTCGGTTTATGAACCGACACAGGAAGAAATCGAACGGCTGACCGGAGAATTCGGGCTGGATACCGGATTTGTCCGTTCCTGTCTGGATGAAGAAGAATCATCCCGTATTGAACGGGAAGATAAACAGACGCTGATTATCGTTGATACCGCCGTTGCCGAGAAGCAGGAGAAAAGCGATACATATCAGTTTTATACGGTTCCGCTTGGCATAATCAATACTTCGGATCGTGTGTTTACGATCTCGCTGCGCCGTAATCATGTGCTGGCGGCTATGGCAGACGGCAAGATCCCGAATGTACAGACACAGCTTCGCACGCGGTTTATTCTTCAGATCCTGATGCGGATTTCTGCCGGATTTGTCTTTTATCTGAAACAGATCGACAAGATCTCATATTCGATGGAACAGCAGCTAAGCGGTGCGATGAAAAATCAGGAGATCGTGCAGCTTATGGGACTGGAAAAGTCGCTGGTTTACTTTACAACATCCCTGAAAGCAAACCTCGTGACGATCGAGAAGATCCAGCGCGGGCGTGTTTTGAAGCTCTATCCGGAAGATGAAGATCTGATGGATGATGTCGGCATTGAGTTCCGGCAGGCGGTCGAGATGGCGAGCATTTACAGCGGCGTTCTTTCTGCAATGATGGATGCATTTTCATATGTCATTGCCAACAATCAAAACAGCGTGATGTGGCATTTGACGATCATCACGGTCATCATTGAAATCCCGAATATCATCTTTGCTTTTTACGGGATCAATACCGATACACTGCCGTTTCGTGCAAGCTGGGTATATGCGGTGCTGGTCGCATTCGCTGCTACGGCAGTTGCGGCATTTTTCCTGCTGCGGAAGCGCAAATTTTGAGAAGAAAAACCGGAAAGCGGACACGTTTTACTGTCGTTCGTTTTCCGGCTTTTTTTGCAGAAAAACAAACTGGAAAATAAAAAAATATTGCAGGATGGATAGGCGCGAAATTACACATTTGTTTTATGCTGTCAAAATAGACATAACAAAATTCCAATTGTTGGGGTTGAGTTGTAGACTTCGCTGATGGGCGTTTTTGCTTCTTTAAGATTATATGAATAAAAATTGATTTACTTGACATATGCCGTTCGGATGTGCTAAAATACAGTTGTTCATTTGATCCGAAGGTGCGAAATTGAAAAGATTTTGCGCTGCGTTTTGTGTACATTTTTGAGGATGAATGTGCACAGTTTGAACGGCTGTATTCTGCCTGAAAAGGAAGAAAAACCGTTGCTTTTATATTTGCATCACAACGCGGAATGCGTGTGAAATATTTTCAGAAGGGATGATTCTTTTGCAAAACAAAATCATCAGCAAAGCATTGAGCCTGACTGCTGCTGCCGTACTCGGCTGCACAGGCGTGATTGGCTCCGGCGGATGGATGATGACAGGTTCTGCGGCGGAAGTCATTGACTATTCCAATGACGAGCTGTTCCCTGTGATCGTCAAGGTATCCGGCGAGGCAGTCATGGCAACACAAGAGGGAGAGATTCAGGGCGCAGACTTCCTCGAAACAAGCGAAGCAGAACAGCTTTCCGATCATCTGGAAACTGTTCAGGAGCGTGTTCAGCGCGGTATTCGCAGCTTCTATCCGGAACTGGATGTCAAATTCAGCTACAGCACACTCATCAACGGTTTTTACTGTGAACTGCCGGAAAGCCTCATCCCGCGTGTAGAAGAACTTTCCAGTGTTGTCAGCGTCACGAAGCTCGACAAGAATGCAAAGCTGCATATGGCAACTGCTCCGGAACTGGGCGGCTATCCTGCTTATTACGATATCACAGGCTGCACCGGTGAAGGCTCCGTTGTTGCTGTGATTGATTCTGAGCTGAATGCGGATCATCCGATGTTTGCCCCGCTTGCAGACGATGTTCAGACCAAAGTATCCAGAGAAGATGTGGATGCTGTTGTCAGCAGCGGTGAATTGAATTGCGATTTCACGACTGATGAGGTTTACCGCAGCAACAAGCTCCCGTTTGTTGCAGACTACGGTGAGAAGGATACAGATACTTCTGATCCGAACTGGTACCACGGTACGCATGTCAGCGGTATTGCTGCCGGTAATGAGTATGAGGATGCTGACGGCAAAATTATTTCCGGTATCGCTAAAGATGCGCAGCTCATGTTCTTCAAGGTTTCCACATCGGTGGTGGATATTGACTTCGGTGCGGCGATCGCTGCAACAGAAGATGCTGTGAAGCTCGGCGCAGATGTCATCAACATGAGCTTCGGCGTTGATAAAGAATACTTTGGCGATGACCCGTTTGCTGAGGCAATTACCACAGCAGAAAATGCAGGTGTTATGGTTTGTATGGCTGCTGCAAACTCTGACAACGGTAAAGATTATTACGGTCGTCTGAATGAGCCGAGCAATCCGGATACCTGCACGCTGAACGATAAGACCGCAAAGGGACAGGCTTCCCTGACGGTTGCTTCTGCTGATAATATCTATTCTGAGACAAGACCGATTCTCGAACTCGGTGAAACCAGAATCCCGATCCTGCCGTTCGTTACAGATCCTTTCTTCCCGGAAGAGCAGTTCCTGACGGATATTCTGGGCGAAGGTGAATTCGAGTATGTTTACATTGAGAACCAGGGTCAGGAAAAGGATTACTCTGAATATGATCTGGAAGGCAAGATCGTTCTCTGTGATTACGATGACGAAATGTTCAGCGTCTTTTATGATCTTGCTGCACAGAAGAATGCACTTGGTATCATCTTTATTGATTCTGAGGTCACAAAGGGCATGAACGGTGTCTTGGTTTATTCAGATCTGCCGGCTGCCCTGATCAGCTACAGCGACGGTCAGGCGATGATCGCAGCAGAAGAAAAGAAGATCTCGTACACCGGCAACAACATTGTGATCGACCATGCATCGCAGGTCAGCTCCTATACTTCCTGGGGCGTAAAGCAGTCTCTGGATCTCCGTCCTGACATCATGGGTGTCGGCGGTATTGTTGAATCCGCAGGCTATGAGGATTCGACTCAGACAATGTCCGGTACATCCATGGCAACCCCGTATCTCTGCGGATGCGTTGCTGAGATCATGCAGTATCTGCGCTTGAAGGACAGCACGCTGACCGGTAAAGCAAAGATCGAATTCGTTCACAATCTGCTGATGAACTCCGCTATTCCTTATACTGAGGAATATGACGGTGTCACCATGTTCGTTACACCGAGAAGACAGGGTGCAGGTCTTGTTTCCCTGGATCGCGCTGTCAATGACAAAGTGCTCATGATCGGCGATGAGGGTGCAGCAAAGGTCAACCTTTATGACAACCTTGGTGATTCCTTCGGCTTCAATGTCAATCTCCAGAACATCAGCGATGAGGACGTTCAGTTCACCTCTGCAAGACTGGAACTGACAACAGACAGCTTCGCGCCTTATGTCGACGAAATGGGCACGATCTCTGATGATATTTATGAGATCCAGGGTCAGACGAAGCTCTCTGCAAGTGCAGATCTCTCTGCTCTGACCAATGCGATTGCAGCAGGTGAGACACAGTCTGTCGGTCTGAATGTATCCCTTGATCCGGCACAGACCGCATCTCTGCTGGAGACCTTCAAGAACGGCTTCTTCGTGGAAGGTTATCTGGTACTTGAAGGCGCAGAAAACTGCTGCGATATCTCCATTCCGCTGCTCGGCTTCTACGGCGATTGGGCTCAGATTCCGATCATGGATGAAGCAACCGGCACATACGGCATTGAGAGCTTCGGCTATGACGGCATGGATGCAGGTCAGGCATTTGCAAACAAGATCGCACTGCTCCGGAAGCTCATGGATCGGATCCCGCTGGAACGCTACTCTGAAATCAATAGCTTGATCTCTGAGAATGAGGACGGCACAGTTGATTTCAGCCCGCTTGAAGAATTTGCAACACCTGAGGAATGGGCTGAGTTTACAGCAGAAGAAGGCGTTCCGTTCATTTCTCCGAATGGTGACGGCCTTGCAGACAGAATCCAGCTTGCAGGTATTGGCGTGCGTTTCTGCAAGTATACCGTTGCAATTCTGGATGAAGACGGCAATCAGATCGGCGATGCAATCACGGATCTCAGCTCTGATAAGGGCGCACTGCTCCAATTTGCTAATGACAGCGTGATTGCAGATCTCCCGAACGGCAATTATACACTTCGCGTAACTGCAAATATTGACTATGCATCTTCTTATGAGAATCCGCAGGTCTATGAGTTGGGCTTTACCGTTGATAAGGACGCTCCGGAAGTAACCACATCCGTTGAGGAGCGTGACGGCAGAACCATCCTGACCCTGACAGCAACCGATAACAAGGCACTGGACGGTGTTTACATTACCGGTATTGGCTACGGCGGTCTTGTCGGTGAGTATGATCCGGAAAACATCAACTATGATGGTTTTGTTCCGGAGGCAGCACTTGATTTGCTCCGCCAGAGTAAAATGGAATTTGCACTGGACGGTACCGCACAGTTTAATGATACGGAACTTCCGACGGTCGGCAGAATCCTGAACGGTACTGCTTCCAATTCTGAGCATGTTTCTGCTGCGCTGATTGATGTCATTCCTGCAACCGTTGATGAGGACGGTGTGTTCACCATAGAATATGATATCACAGATCTTGAGAATTACACGATCACCGTCATGGATAAGGCTTATAACATGAACGAAGTGTATTCCGGCAGAGATGCTGTGCGTACACTCAAGAAGGGTGTCTGGTACAGCAACGACGGCTTCTATGAGATCACAAAGGGCACCATCCGCCTTGCTTCTTACGAAGACGGCGATATCACAAAGTATAATTACACCATCAGCGGCGACACCATGAAGCTGTACAACAGAGTTGATTCCAAGGAATTCAGAATTGATAAGCTGGGCGATCAGGTCATTCGTCTGTATGATGAAAACGGCACAGCAAAAATCATGAACTACATGGAAGAGTATTATACAATTCCGAACTTCCGTACTCTCTGGGAAATTGAGAATGCCTGCATGTCATTCTACAAGAAGAACCTGCCGTATGAAATTGAGAGCACCGAGACAATCGTTCATAGCCCGGAAGATGTTGAGATCACATATCAGGTCAATCTCGCAGATATTCAGGTGGTTCCGCTGCACTTCAGAGCATCCATGTTCTCTGATGAGATCGAGTGCGAACTGACATGGTTCCCGGTCAACATGTTTGAAATCCCGACAACCTTCATCCAGCCGGGTACATATATTGACGGTGAAAAGATCTATGTAATCAACAACGACAACGAGACTGGTTCGATTTTCAGCGCAAATGACTATGAAGTTGAGAACTTCTCTTATGTTTACAATGAGGACGACACCGTTACGATTACCTCCGAAAGCTGGGATGAGCCGCGTACAGTGACGCTTTCCGTTGACGAAAACAATGGTCTGTATCTCTATGATGAGGACGGCAGCATGCTCGCACTGTATCAGGTGATGGAAGAAACCATCACTTCTGATGATATCTACAGACTCGATCAGCTCGAAGAAATGATGCTTGCTTACGAAGGAGCTGCCACAGGTGTGACTCCGGAATACTATGAGAGCTACACTTACGGTCTGGATGCTTACTTTACACTCACCAAAGACGGTTCTCCGTACTCTGATCCGAAGGCAACTTATCAGATCTCCGTTCTGGATGCAACCGGTACTTACACTGTTCCGAATACAGAGGATTACTATGGCTACGAAATCTATGAATACGTTGATCTCAAGCAGATTCCTGAGCTGACCAACGCAGCCTACACACAGGCTGAGATCACTGAGATGGCTCAGAAAGATTATGAGGTAAAGAACGGCGTAGCACCGGCATCGGTTGAATCCCGCGTAGACAACTACGGCAGAGTACAGGTCAGAATGTATGACGAAGAAGGCAATGTGCTGGATACTTACACCATCCATGCAGATACCGGTGCAGGTTACAACAGCACAGATGAATCCATCAATCTGCCGCAGACCGGCAACAATGCACCGGCAGGTGCAGTTGCAGCAGCAGCAGCACTCGCTATGATGACAATCGGCGCAGGTGCAGCAGCAGGTTCCGGCGTACTTCGCAAGAAGAAGGATGCTGAATAATCACATATGAAGAAGAAGGAATTGAAGAAAAGGCAGATCGTGTTGTTTGCGATTGGCTTGGTGATGTTCCTGACGGGCTTCGGGATCTTATCCTTTATGGGTGTCCGGAAGATCCGGAGAGATATTCACCGGCAAAAGCTGATGAAAGAAAACACGGTTCTCGAAATACCGGAACTGCATATCAAGGCTCCGGTGCTGGAAGGTGTCGGATTGGATGTGCTGGCTGAGGCAGCCGGTCATTTCCCGGATACCGGCGCGATCGGGCAAGGCAATTATTGCATTGCCGGACACAGCAGCGTGATTTACAAGGAGTATTTCAATAACCTGAAACATGCGCAAAACGGAATGGAGATCAAACTTTCGGACGCTGAGGGGCATCAGGCAACTTATTACGTCGCAGAAACGAAGATCGTCAATCCGGATGAAACGTGGATTCTGGATGAAAGCGATGACTGTCGTGTGACGATCGTCACCTGTACGGATGACGGTTCGCAGCGATTTGTCGTGGTCGGAAAGCAGCAGCAGTCTGACGCATCCAATTCCTGACATGTGATCCTATAAGCGTAAAATGACCCGTCTGAAAAGGCGGGTCATTTTTGGATCGAAAATTGAGAATAAGCGTATTTCTCTGCAAAACGGATTGCATTTTTCTGCGTAATATGCTATACTAGGAATAGGATTCTGTACAGAGATAATATGTGAATAAGCGATATGCGGCGGAGGAACCAAAATGAAATGGCTTGACGGAAGCGAATTGGATCTTACACAATTCACAGGGAAAACACTCTGCGAAAAACTCGCAGTGGAAATGTATGAGTATAGCAAAGAAAAGTGGCATGCCTGTGATGATTTCATTCAGGATGTGCTGTATGTGACGGACTTCGATACAGTCAGCAATATGGAAGGCTTTTCCACGCCGTATGACGGATATTTCACCGTTGATGACTATACAAGGATCATTCATGCATTTCGTGCCATCGGAGATCATCACGACGCAGATTTGCTGACAGAAGCGCTGCGTCTGGATGCAGATTATACAGAGCAGCTTGGGGGCATCGAAGACGAAGATGAGGCGGAAACGGTATATGAAGCATTCTGCGATCAGACGGAAGCGCTGGAACAGGAATTGTATCTGAACACCGGCTTTGATATATGGGCTATGATCTATCAATATCTGGAAAGCCATATCCGGCAGCAGGAAGCTTAAATCGAAAAAACGGAGACTTCTTAAAGAGTGCGCTCATATAGAAGTTTTCCA